>NZ_JBNNJZ010000266.1:0-10967 GCF_050270335.1 Streptomyces sp. NPDC059900 | reverse complement strand
GCCCGGTACGGGGTGAACCCCTCGGCCGAGACCGCCAGCCGGTAGTCCCCGGCCGGCACGGTCGCGACGAACGAGCCGAACGGATCAAGGCCTCCGCCGACCACCTTGCGCCCCATGGCATCACTGACCGTGAACTCCGCATGCCGCACGGGTTCATTGACTGGGTCGAGCACCCGGCAGCTGAGCACTCCCGCGCTGGGCGGAACCGCCACGGCGGACAGCGGCCCTCCGGCCCGCCCTGCCCGGACCGGCCGGGCGGCCGGTCCTGGTCCACCGGCTCGGTCCGTCCGACCGGCACGGTCCGTACGGTCCCTCAGCCAACGGCCGAACATATGCGACACACCCCCGCGCACCTTGACAACTCCTGTCCCGAAGGTGCATTCGATCACCGTTGCGGCATTCGATGCAACACGAACCCACTTTGCTGGAATGCAGTGCTAGTGCTTGAAGTGTCGCGAGTAACCGAATTGATGACCGCGAGGGGTGTTTTGACGGAACGTCGCCCTCGACTTGTCGGGTTCGGCTCGTCCGGACCCGTCCGACTCGGCTCAGCCGGACCCGTCCGGCTCGGCGTGTCCGGGGCCCCTGCCGCCTAGGGCGGGCGGGTCGCCACCCGTAGGGGCGGCGCAGTGCCGTCCGGCGGGCCGGCCGCCGGTCCGCCGGGCGGTCCGATGACCGCGATCGCACCGCTCGTGTCCGTCCGCACCACCTCCGCTCCCCCGGCCCGCAACGCCGCGACCGTGCGGGGTGCCGGGTGTCCGTATGAGTTGTCCCTGCCGCAGGAGATGAGGGCGAGGCGTGGCGCGGTCCGCCGCAGGAGGCCGGGGTCCTGGTAGGCCGAGCCGTGGTGGGCGACCTTGAGGACGTCCACGGGTGGCAGCGCGGCCACTGCCGGTGTGCGGGCGAGGGCCCGCTGGGCGGGCGGTTCGAGATCGCCGAGCAGCAGCAGGGTCATCCCCGCGGCGCGGACGAGCAGGGTGACGCTGGCGTCGTTCGGGCCGTCGGGAGCCGATGCCGGGCCCGGTCCTTGCGCCCCCGGCCAGAGCACCTGCCAGTCCAGGACACCGCCGCCCGCGCGGCGCCGCTCCCCCGCCACGGCACGGCTCACCGGAATCCGGTGGGCGGCTGCCTGCTCACGCACGAACCGCGCCTGTTCGGGCGGCTCCTCGTACCCGGTCGTCTGGATCGCACCGACCGAACGCCCCCGCAGCACGCCCGGCAGTCCCGCCACATGGTCCGCGTGGAAGTGGGTGAGCAGGACGAGCGGTACACGCATCACGCCGAGCGAGCGCAGACAGCGGTCCACGAGCACCGGGTCGGGCCCCGCGTCGACGACCACTCCCGCCCCGTCACCGGCGGCGAGCACGGTGGCGTCCCCCTGGCCCACGTCACACATCGCGAACCGCCACCCCGGCGGCGGCCACCCCGCGATCACCCGGGTGAGGGGCGGCGGCTGCACGACCGCGAGGAGGAGCAGCAGGGCGCAGGCCGCGCTGAGCAAGGGGTGTCTGAGGAGCCTGCGGCCGACCAGCACCACGCCGACCGTGGCGAGGGCGAGCAGCAGACCTCCGCGCCAGCCGCCGGGCCAGTCCATCCCACTGCCGGGCAGGGCCGCGCCCGTGCGGGCGATGTCCGCGATCCACCCGACCGGCCAACTCGCGCACCAGGCCAAGACCTTGGCCACCGGCATCGCGAGGGGGGCCGTCGCGAGCGTGGCGAAGCCGAGGACCGTGGCGGGCGCGACGGCCACCTCCGCGAGGAGGTTGCAGGGCACCGCCACCAGGCTCACCCGTGCCGCCATGACGGCGACGACGGGCGCGCACACCGCCTGCGCGGCAGCCGCGGCGGCCAGCGCCTCGGCCAGGCGCGGACGGACCCCGCGTCTTTGCAGAGCGGTGCTCCACCTCGGAGCGAGGGTGAGCAGGGCGCCGGTGGCGAGTACGGAGAGCAGGAAGCCGGGGCTGCGGGCCAGCCACGGGTCGTACAGGACGAGCAGCAGCACGGCCGCCGCCAGGGCCGGGATCAGCGACCGGCGTCTTCCGGTGCCGAGGGCGAGCAGCGCGACAAGACCGCAGGCGGCGGCCCGCAGCACGCTCGGATCAGGTCGGCAGACGATGACGAAGCCCAGGGTGAGGGCCCCGCCGGCCAGCGCGGTCGCCCGCAGCGGGATTCCGAGCCGCGGTGCGATACCCCGCCGCTCCGCGCGTTGCGCAAGGCCGGGCGGACCGATGAGCAGGGCGAGGACGATCGTGAGATTGGCCCCGCTCACGGCGAGCAGGTGCGTCAGGTCGGTCGCCCTGAAGGCCTCGTCAAGATCGGGCGGCACGCGAGATGTGTCCCCGACGACCAGACCGGGCAACAGCGCCCTGGCGTCGGGCGGCAGCCCCTCCGTGGCCTCCCGCAGCCCGCCGCGCAACCGCCCCGCCAGGCGCTGCGGCCCTGACGGCGCCTCGATCACCCTCGGCGGCCGCTCCCCGGCCACTCGGACCACCGCGGCAATGCGGTCACTCTGCGGCAGGGGTGGTGCGAGGTCCGCCCGGACGCGGAGCCTGGTCGACGGCAGGAGCGCGAGCCACCGGCCCCTGGACCAGGGACCGGCGGCATCCCCGGCAAAGAGGAGGGCCGGGGTACGGGTCACGGAGGTCTCGCCGCCTGCCGTCCTGACCCGGACGATCTCCACGTCCAGCATCACGGAGGGCGGCACGGCGTGAGCTCCCGTGACGCGGGGCCGGGTGAGCCGGGGATCAGAGGTGACCTCCACGTCGACCTCCGCGTCGGCGTACTGCCGCGCAAGCCCCGGAACCGGCCCCCGGTACAGATCGGCCCCGTGCAACGCAGCCACCCCACCCCCCGCCCCGCCACACACCAGGACACCCACCACCAAAACCCGCCACCAGACCTGCCGCCGATCCGGGAGGCGTGGGTCCGGAAGGCGTGGATCCGGGAGGCGTGGGTCTGGTAACTGCGAGCCCGGGGAACGCAGGTCCGGGAGTTGCCGGTCCGGGGCCTGCGCATAGGGAAGCCGCCGGACCGAAGCCTGCGCATCCGGGAGCCGCCGCGAGCCCCGAAGCCATGGGGCCGGGGCCCGGCGGTCCGGGAGCCGCCCGTCCGGGAACTCCCTCCCCCGGACACTCCGCGCCCCCTCCCCCGTCACCCGCCCCCGCACCGTCCACGTCACCAGCAGGGCGCCGGCCGCCGCCACGCAGACCGCCACGGCTGCGATCACCCATCGGGGCGGGGCGTCCAGGGCCAGTGCCGCCGCTCCCCATGCCGCCAGGGCGGGCGGTACGAGGCGTAGGTCCGGCGGGCCCTCCTGGCGAGGGTGGGCATCCCCGAGCCGATGTCCCGACGCGCCGTCAGCGGCGGGGGCCGAGGCGGAGGCAGCCGGTGGCGTCGAGCCGACGGCTCCCTCCGCCCCCGTGGCCGTCCGGCTCCGCCGCCTCATGGCCGCACAAGATTCTGCAGGTCGGCATAGCGCTTGTCGCCGATTCCATTGACCTCGCGCAGTTCGTCCACCGAGCGGAAACCGCCGTGCTCCGTGCGGTAGTCGATGATGTGCTGGGCCAGCACGGGTCCCACACCCGGCAGTTCGTCGAGTTGCTCGGCGGTGGCCGTATTGAGGGCGACCGGCGCGGCCGGGCTCGCTCCCGGCGACCCGGCGGCCGCCCCCGCGCCAGGCGCCGCCGGACCTGCCGGACCTGCCGGAGGCGCCGCCGGGGCGCCCACGGCCACCTGTTCGCCGTCGATGAGCAGGCGGGCCCGGTTGAGGCCCGCCGTGTCCGCGCCGGGGCGGACTCCGCCCGCGGCCTTCAGCGCGTCGGCCACCCGGGACCCCGCGGGCAGCCGCTGCATCCCCGGGCTGCGGACCTTCCCGCTGACGTCGACGACGACCTCACCACCGCCCGCACCGGGCACGCCGCCCGCACCGCCCGCCGACCGGCCGCCGCCTGCCGGAGAAGGCGCGGCTCCGGGTGACGCAGACGGCTCCGCGCCCCGCCCTGGCGCCGCACCGACCACGTCAGGCGCCCGCACCGGCTGCGTCCGCCCCGCCCAGAAATGCTGGGCGGCGAAGACCCCGGCAAGGGCGATGACCACCACGAGGGCGACCAGGCTCCGCCTCTCGAGTCCGCACCGCGTCTGCAGCCACAACGGCAACCGCTCCCGCACCGCAAGCCCCGCCCGCCCCCGCACCGGCGGCACCGCCTGCTCCCCGCCGTCTGCGCCGGACCGCACCGGCCGCTGCTCCGGGGCTTCGGTCCGAGGCTGCGGAAGCCCATCCCGCACTCCCCCGGCATCCGGCGGCGCCCCCGATCTCAACTCCCCTCCGCCCTCTGCCCGTACGGGCTCGGCGAAGAGCGACTCCGCCCGCTGCCGCAACGCCAGCGCCCGCTCCCGCGCCTCCCCCGAAGCATGGCTGCGCCTGGCGGCCCGCCTGTGCGCGCGGCGATACCGCTGACGCCCGTCGGAGACGCGACCGTCGGAGGCGCGGCTATCAGAGAAGCGACCGTCGGACGCCGGGCCGCGCCCCGGTCCGCTCGTCGCCGCAGGTGTCCGTGAAAGAGATCGAAGTGTCATGCCGACGACGCTAGACACCGCGGCGAAAACTTGTTGATCTTGGTCAATTCCCGTGGACTGCCGGGCAGTTGTGGATAACCCCGCCACCCGGAAGAGTTAGAAGCAGGCGCCCTCGGAGAAGAGCCAACCTCACCGGGGCGAGACCACGGCCCCCAGCAGCCCGGGCCCCGTATGCGCCCCGATCACCGCTCCGACCTCGCTGACATGCAGCTCCGCGAGGCCTGGCACCCGGTCCCTGAGCCGGTCCGCGAGGGTCGACGCACGGTCGGGCGCCGCCAGATGGTGCACCGCGATGTCGACGCGGTCCGCCCCGGCCCGCTCGACCACGATCTCCTCGAGGCGGGCGATCGCCTTGGACGCCGTCCGCACCTTCTCCAGCATCTCGATGCGCCCGCCGTCGAGTTGAAGCAGCGGCTTCACGGCGAGCGCCGAGCCCAACAGTGCCTGCGCGGCGCCGATCCGGCCGCCCCGGCGGAGATAGTCCAGCGTGTCGACGTAGAAGTACGCGGACGTGTTCGCGGCCCGCTTCTCCGCCGCGGTCACCGCCTCGTCCGCCGAGCCGCCCGCCTCGGCCGCCTCCGCGGCGGCGAGCGCGCAGAAGCCCAGGGCCATCGCCACCATCCCGGTGTCCACGACCCGCACCGGCACCGGAGCGTCCTTCGCGGCGAGGACCGCCGCGTCGTACGTGCCCGAGAACTCGGCGGACAGATGCAGCGAGACGATGGCCGTCGCGCCCGACTCGGCGACCTCGCGATAGGTCTGCGCGAAGACTTCCGGACTCGGCCGCGAGGTGGTCACGGAGCGCCGCTTCTGGAGCGCGAGGGCCAGGGAGCGGGCGGAGATCTCCGTACCCTCTTCGAGCGCCTGGTCGCCGAGGACCACAGTCAGGGGTACCGACGTGATGCCGTGCCGTTCCATCGTCCGCTGCGGCAGATAGGCCGTTGAATCGGTGACGATCGCGACATGACGGGACATGCGGTGGAGATTACCTGCCTGGAGCGTACGACGGCAGCCCGGCCCCGTGCCGACCACTCTGCCAGCCGCGCTCCCGGCCGTGCCATCTCACCCGGCGAGTGGTTCGCGCGCTCACGTCGTGCTCTCGGGCCTGGCCTGCTTCTCCCAGGGGTACGAGGGGCGCGACGCCGGCGGCGTGATGGCGGGCCGCTCCTCTTCCGGCGCGGACGGCTTCGCCTGTTCCGGCCGTCCCGGCTGCCGCGACGGCTCCGTCCACGTCTGCTCCACCTGGCCCGCGTCCGCCGCCGGCTCGGGCTCGGGCCACGCGGCGGGGGTCTGCGTGGGCGCGGGCTCCTTCGTCCAGTGCCGCAGCGCGCCGGTCTCCAGGTCGATCTGGGAGCTCAGCGACTCCAGGTCGTCGTCGGCGAAACGGTGGGCCCGGTCCCGCACCACCCACCGCAGGGAGTCCGCCGACTTCGTGATCTGCGCCGTGCGCTCCCGCAGGGCGGGCAGCCGCTCGGCCAGAGCCGTCCTGTCGGGGTCCCGCTCAAGGCGCCGCAGCTCTTCGTCCAGCTCGTGCCCGTGCGCGCTGAGCCGCTCGAAGAGCCCCAGGGACTCCTTCAGCGAGGCGTCCTCGACCACGCCCGTCTGGAGGGCGTCCTGCGTGGACCGCATCGACGTGCGCAACGAGAGCCGCAGCTGGGCCAGTTCGGCGGCCGGACCCACCTGGGCGAAGCTCTTCGCGCGAAGCGTCGTGTCCTCCACCGACCGGCGTGCCTGCGAGATCGTGCGGTCCACGCTCCGCTTGGCGGCACCGACCGCCTTCACCGTCATGTACACACCAAAGACCAGAAACAGCACGACAAGCAGCGCCACGATCACGCCCACGGCTTCCATGACGCTCCTCTCAGGTCCTGCGGCGGGTTCCGCACCGACTCTTCAACGGTAAACGCAAAGGGCAGGCCGAGGGTTCCGACGGAACCCCCAACCTGCCCGTAGGGGACTACCCTCATGCCCCTTGCGTACCCCTAGGCCGGGACGATGTTCACCAGCTTCGGCGCCCGCACGATGACCTTGCGGATCCCGGCGCCGTCCAGCGCCGCCAGGACCCTCTCGTCGCCCAGGGCCACCTTCTCCAGCTCCTCGTCCGAGATCGACGGGGACACCTCCAGGCGCGCCCTGACCTTGCCCTTGATCTGCACGACGCAGGTCACGGTCTCGTCCACGACGTACGCCGGGTCGGCCGCGGGGAAGTCCTGGTGGACGACCGAGTCGGTGTGGCCCAGCTTGCGCCACAGCTCCTCGCCGACGTGCGGGGCCAGCGGGGCGATCAGCAGCACCAGGCGCTCGGCGACCGAGCGGGGCAGCGTGCCGCCCTCCTTGGTCAGATAGTTGTTCAGCTCGGTGATCTTGGCGATACCGGTGTTGAACCGCATGCCGTCCAGGTCCTGGCGCACACCGTCGATCGCCTTGTGCAGGGCGCGCAGCGTGCCCTCGGCGATGTCGGACTCCGCGACGTCGGCGACCGTGACCTCACCGGTCGACTCGTCGACGATCAGCCGCCACATGCGCTGCAGCAGGCGGTACTGGCCGACCACCGCGCGCGTGTCCCACGGGCGCGAGACGTCCAGCGGGCCCATCGCCATCTCGTACAGACGCAGGGTGTCGGCGCCGTACTCCTCGCAGATCTCGTCCGGAGTGACCGCGTTCTTCAGGGACTTGCCCATCTTGCCCAGCTCGCGCTTGACCGGCTCGCCCTCGAAGAAGTACTGGCCGTCGCGCTCCTCGACCTCGGTGGCCTGCACCGGGAAGCCACGGCTGTCGCGGTAGACATAGGCCTGGATCATGCCCTGGTTGAACAGCTTGTGGAACGGCTCGCTGGACGAGATGTGCCCCAGGTCGAACAGGATCTTCGACCAGAAGCGGGCGTACAGCAGGTGCAGCACGGCGTGCTCGGCGCCGCCCACGTACAGGTCGACGCCGCCGGTCGGCTGGCCTTCGCGCGGGCCCATCCAGTACTGCTCGATGGCCGGGTCGACCAGCTTCTGGTCGTTGTGCGGGTCCACGTAGCGCAGCTCGTACCAGCAGGAACCGGCCCAGTTGGGCATCGTGTTGGTCTCGCGGCGGTACTGCTTGGGGCCGTCGCCCAGGTCCAGGGTGACGTTGACCCAGTCCTCGTTGCGGGACAGCGGCGTCTCCGGAGAGGTCTGCGCGTCGTCCGGGTCGAAGGTACGCGGGGAGTAGTCGTCGACCTCCGGCAGCTCCAGGGGCAGCATCGACTCGGGCAGCGAGTGGGCGACGCCGTCCTCGTCGTAGACGATCGGGAAGGGCTCGCCCCAGTAGCGCTGACGGCTGAACAGCCAGTCGCGCAGCCGGAAGTTGACGGTGCCCTCGCCGATGCCGCGGGTGGCCAGCCAGCCGGTGATGCGTGCCTTGGCGCCTGCGACGTCCAGGCCGTCCAGCGAGATCTCCGGGTTGGCGGAGTTGACCAGCTTCGCCTCGTAGGAGGAGAAGGCGTCGTCCCACGTCGACGTGTCGGTGCCGCGGTCGTCGGACGGCTCGACCACGCACCGCATGGGCAGGTTGAAGGCCCGCGCGAAGGCGAAGTCGCGGCTGTCGTGGGCCGGGACGGCCATGATCGCGCCGGTGCCGTAGCCCATCAGGACGTAGTCGGCGATGAAGACGGGGACCTGCTCGCCGCTGACCGGGTTGGTCGCGTAGACGCCGGTGAAGACGCCGGTCTTCTCCTTGGCGTCGGCCTGGCGCTCGACGTCGGACTTGGAGGCGGCGAACGCGCGGTACTTGGCGACGGCCTCGGCAGGCGTGGCGTGCCCGCCGGTCCACGTCTCGTGGGTGCCCTCGGGCCAGGCGTCCGGGATCAGCTTCTCGACCAGCTCGTGCTCGGGCGCCAGGACCATGTAGGTGGCGCCGAACAAGGTGTCCTGGCGGGTGGTGAAGACGGTGATCGCATCGCCCTCGGAACCGGCGGGGAAGTCGACGCGCGCGCCTTCGGAGCGGCCGATCCAGTTGCGCTGCTGCAGCTTGATGGCCTCGGGCCAGTCCAGGCCGTCCAGGTCGTCCAGCAGGCGGTCGGCGTACGCGGTGATGCGCATGTTCCACTGGCGCAGCTTGGCCTTGAAGACGGGGAAGTTGCCGCGCTCGGACCGGCCGTCCGCGGTGACCTCCTCGTTGGCCAGGACGGTGCCCAGGCCGGGGCACCAGTTGACGGGGGCGTCGGAGGCGTACGCCAGGCGGTACTCGCCCAGGACCTCCGCGCGCTCCGAGGCGTCCAGCTCGCTCCACGCGCGCGTGGTGCCCGGTACGGCACGCTCACCGCTGTCGAACTGCGCGACCAGGTCGGCGATCGGGCGGGCCCGCTGCGCGTCGGCGTCGTACCAGGAGTTGAAGATCTGGACGAAGATCCACTGGGTCCACTTGTAGTAGTCCGGGTCGATCGTCGCGAAGGAGCGGCGCTTGTCGTGGCCCAGGCCCAGGGCCCGCAGCTGCGACTTCATGTTCTCCATGTTGGCCTCGGTGGAGGCCCGCGGGTGGGTGCCCGTCTGGACGGCGTACTGCTCGGCGGGCAGGCCGAAGGCGTCGAAGCCCAGGGTGTGCAGGACGTTGTGGCCCGTCATGCGCTGGAAGCGGGCGTAGACGTCCGTGGCGATGTACCCCAGCGGGTGGCCGACGTGCAGGCCGGCGCCGGAGGGGTAGGGGAACATGTCCATGATGAACTGCTTGGGCTTGGCGACCAGCGCGGCCTCCGCCTCGTCGTCCGCCGCCAGGTCACCGCTCGGGTTGGGCGCCTCGTACGTGCCGTCGGCGTCCCAGAAGTCCTGCCAGCGTGCCTCGATCTCGGCGGCCAGGGCGGCCGTGTAGCGGTGCGGTGCGGCCACCTCGGAGGCGGCAGCAGAATTCGTCTCGCTCATGATCCTCAAAGCTCCATCGATCGTCTCTGCCTGCGGAAATGACCGTCCCGGCCAAATGAAAAAGCCCCTCACACAGGAGGGGACGCCGCGCCGATGCCGACCGCGATTTTCCGGCGGTCGGGACTGATCAGCGCGGCCCGCTAAGCAGAAGGCGTACGGCACGCATGGCGTCAGGGTACCGCAGCGCTCGTGCGGCCCGCGACGAGGTTCCACCGCACCACCCCCGGCTCACCGGAGGACCGGAACCCCACCTTTGGCCAAGGGTTACTCCGCGTACCGACCGCTATCGGGGCAACACCAAGATCGAGTCGCGTTTAGATAACAACGCAATAACTCAAACCTCGTACTCACTGGTATGCGGCCACTTAGCATGCGGCGATCGAGCCATTTCGGAGTCGCCCCCATGAACCCTCTGAATCCTCATCGCAAGAGCCGCACCGACAGCTCCGCCCGCACCGACCGCAAGAGCCGTACGTTCGCAGCCTTCCCCGAACCGAGCAGAGCCACGCGCGGAGTCCTGACCACCGCCGTACTGCTGCTGATACCGCTGATAGTCGTCCTCGGGAGCGACGCCTTCCGCGCCGCCCTCGACTTCACCACCGGCGTCCTGTCCCTGGTCTCCCTGACCGCCGCCGTCGTCTGGGGCCTGGTCGCCACGGACCGCCTCTTCCTGCACTCCCGTCAGCGACTGCTCGCCCAGGCCGTGCACCGGGCCACCGCCGTCGCCTCCATCGGATTCCTGCTCCTGCACGTCACCGTCAAACTCGCGCTGGACCACGTGTCGCCGGTCGGCGCCTTCATCCCCTTCGGGCTCGGCTTCTCGGGCAGCGACGGCCTCATCGGCCTCGGCTCGCTCGCCGGGCTCCTGATGGTGGTCACGGGCGTCACCGGCGCCCTGCGCAGCGCCTTCGCGTCACCGGCCCAGGTCGCGTCGCGCTGGCGGGCGCTGCACATGCTCGCCTACCCCGCCTGGTGTTCGGCGCTGGTCCACGGCCTGTACGCGGGGCGCGCGCCCAAGCCGTGGGTGCTCGTCATGTACTGCCTGTGCCTGGTCGCCGTCGCGGGTGCGGTCGCGCTGCGCGCGGCCCCGCTGCCGATCAAGCGGAAGGTGGCCGCCCGGATCCTGGCACTCCTCGAACCCGAAGGCAGGGCGGGCGGCAGGGAGCCCGCCCGCCGGGACACCGCCCGGTCCCCGCTGCCCGGCACGGCCGCCGCTCCCGGCCGGGCCCCCGACCCGGCGCCCGACCCTCCGGTGGTCGGCATCGCCGCGGCCTACCGGGTCCTGGCCTCCACCGACCAGCCCACACAGGTCGTGCAGAGCACCGACCCCGCGCCCCGCTGGCCGGCCCCGTCCCCGCCTCCCCCGGCCGAGGCCCCACACGTCCCGTACGACACCGCCGTGTACGACACCTCGTACGACACCCACACCACGGCGTACGACTCCGAACCGCCCTCCTACCGCTCCCACGACACCGCGTACGACCCGCAGTACGACGCGGCCCACAACCC
>NZ_JBNNJZ010000265.1:0-11011 GCF_050270335.1 Streptomyces sp. NPDC059900 | reverse complement strand
GCGACGGCGTACTTGGGGTCCTGCGTGGAGGGATAGGGGCTCTTCACGCGGTCGTACACGGAGCGCGGCAGGACGTCCGCGGTCGCCTCCCGCAGGAGGGTCTTCTCCCTGCCGTCGAAGGACTTCAGGGACCAGGGGGCGTTGTAGACGTACTCGACCAGGCGGTGGTCGCAGAACGGCACCCGCACCTCGAGGCCGACGGCCATGCTCGCGCGGTCCTTCCGGTCGAGCAGGATGCGCACGAACCGGGTCAGGTGCAGATGGCAGATCTTGCGCATCCGGAACTCGAAGTCGCTCTCGCCGTCGAGGCGCCGGATCCCGGCGACCGCCGTGTCGTAGCTCCGCCGGATGTACGCGGGCAGGTCGAGGGCGGCGGCGAGGTCAGGGCGCAGCACGTCCGAGTCGTCGCCGAAGTGCTCGGCGAACCGCACCAGCCAGGGGAAGGTGTCGGCGTTGCGGGCGTCTTCGTCGAAGAACTGCAGATAGCCGCCGAAGACCTCGTCCGCCGACTCGCCCGACAGCGCGACCGTCGAGTGTTCGCGGATGGCCCGGAAGAGGAGGTAGAGGGAGGCGTCCATGTCGCCGAAGCCCATGGGCAGATCGCGGGCGCGGATCATCTTGGCCCGCACCGCGGGGTCGGCGAGCGCGTGCGAGTCCAGGACGATGTCGCGGTGATCGGTGCCGGAGGCCTTGGCCACGTCGTGCACGTAGGGGGTGTCCGGGGTGGTGCGCAGCTCGTCGGCGACGAAGTTCTCGCTCTGGCCGACGAAGTCGACGGCGAAGCTGCGTACGGTCTCGCCCGCCTCGCCCAGTTGGCGTGCGGCGATCGCGGTCATCGCCGAGGAGTCGAGGCCGCCGGAGAGCAGGGTGCAGCGGGGCACGTCCGAGACGAGCTGGCGGCGGACGATGTCGTCGAGGAGCTCGCGCACCCTGGCGACGGACTCCTCGCGGCCGTCGGGGTGCGGGCGCGTCTCCAGCTGCCAGTAGGCGTGGCGGCGCAGGCCGCCGCGGTCGACGGTCACCACGGTGCCGGGCTCGACCTCGTTCATGCCGTCCCACACGGCATGACCGGGGGTCTTGACCATGGCGAAGAGTTCCCGCAGACCGTCGGTGGTCACCCGGGCGCGGGCCAGCGGGTTGGCGAGGATCGCCTTGGGTTCGGAGCCGAACAGGACGCCGTCGGGGGTCTCGTAGTAGTAGAAGGGCTTGATGCCCATCCGGTCGCGGATCATGACGAGCTTGTCGTGCCGTCCGTCCCACACCGCGAACGCGTACATGCCGTTGAGTCGTTCGGCGACCGCCTCGCCCCACTCCAGATAGCCGCGCAGGACGACTTCGGTGTCGGATTCGGTGGTGAACTCATGGCCGCGCCCGGTCAGTTCGCGGCGCAGTTCGGTGAAGTTGTAGGTCTCCCCCGAGTAGACGAGGGCGACGGTGCCGCGCGGTGTCCGCGCGGTCATGGGCTGGCGCCCGCCGGGCAGGTCGATGATGGCGAGCCTGCGGTGCCCGAGTCCGGCGGGGCCCTCGATCCAGGTGCCCCGGTCGTCGGGGCCGCGGCAGGACATCGTCTCGGTCATCGCGTCCAGGGTGCTGGACACGGACCGCAGATCACGGTCGAAGGAGACCCAGCCAGTAATGCCACACATGCGCAACCTCCTGCTTCACGCCGCCTGCCGGCCGACACCCCGAAAAGTAGGTGTAGCTAGCAGCTATGTGGCGAGGGTGCGCCTCCCGGTTGCGTACGGTCAATGAGCCGGTAACACGGAACGACAGATTCCAGCCATCGGCAAAGACTTCCCCAAAGGGGCTCTCACCTGGGCTTTTGCACGCGCTTTAGGAAGCACCCTCGACCGGTACCGCGCCGTGCGCGCCGGCTGGGTCCGCCAGCCGGAAGTCCGCGTAGTCGAAGCCCGGTGCGACGAGGCAGCTCACCAGGACCGGCTCGTCGCCGGTCGGGCGCGCCGCCTGCCACACACCGCCGGGCACCAGGATCTGCGGGCGCTCGCCGTGTTCGACACCGGGACCAAGACGCATCGGGGCCGCGCCCTCTTTGGGGAGCTCGCCGTCTCCTCCCAGGCGCAGGTCCAGGGGGCCGCCGCGGTGCCACAGCCAGATCTCGTCGGAGCGCACCACGTGCCAGCGGGACTCCTCGCCCGGACAGAGCAGGAAGTAGATGGCCGTGGCCGCCTTGCGCGTGCCGGGGTAGCCCGCGGGCGCGAAGGAGTAGTCCGATGCCCAGGTCTCCACGAACCAGCCCCCCTCCGGGTGCGGCTCCATGCCCAGTTCGCGCGCCAGGTACGGGGGTTCGTGCGCCTCGCTCATGCCTGCTCTCCGTTCCGGAAGGGGCGCGGCCCTCGGCTTCGGCGCACGCGGCGCGACCGCACGGTCGACGATACGCAGCCGGGGCCACGCGCGCGCCGTACGCGCCCCGAGAGATACGGAATCCCGGCGGACGGAGCAGCAGCACGGGCGCCATCACGGAGGTATCAGCACCGGGGCTTCCTCACGGAGGCGTGAGGAAGCCCTGCACCACGGGTGCGTACCGCTCGGTGATCTCATCGATCGGCGTGTCCCGCACCCGGGGTCCGCGGGCTATTCCGTACATCACGCCCAGACCCAGCAGCGTGCCCACCGCGAGTTCGGCCCGTACGCCCGCGTCGGGGCCCGTCAGGCGCTCGCCGAGGCGGTCGACCACCTGGGTGCGGAAGTTGGCGCGCAGGGTGTCGCCCAGTTCGCGGTGGAGCGGGGCGAAGACGATCCGCAGGATGGGGTCGGCGCCGTGCTCGGCCTGGCCGGTCAACAGATGACGGACCATGTGGTGGCCGAGGTCGGCGAGGGGCGCGTCGAGCAGGGCCTCGGCGTCGGCCTCGAAGGACATGATGCGGGCGAAGAGGGCGTCCTTGTTGCCGAAGTACTTGAGGATCAGCGGCGCGCTCACACCGGCCCGTTCGGCCACCGCCTTGAGCGTGATGTCGGCGTGCGCGTGCCGGGCGAGGAGATGGCGGGCGGCGCGGATGATGGCGGCCTTCGTCGCTTCGGCGTCGCGGCGGGCGGGCCCGGTGTCGCACGCCCCGGGGTGCGCTGCCGCGCCGGAAGCCGGGGCGGTCGCGGCGTCAGAGGTGTCCAAGACGTTCAGCTTCTTCCTTCCAGGGCCGTCTCCTGCGCGGGTCCTGGCCGCCCGGCGGTCGGCGCCGGTCCGTCGGATGCCTGGTCCGAGGGTATGGCGAGGGCCGCGCCACAGGCGACGAGTGCGATGATTCCGGCCATCGCGAAGGCCAGTTGATAGCCGGGCAGAGTCGCTACCGCCACCCCGTCAAGCGTGCTGGTGTGCCGGATCAGCACGGCGGCGACCGCCGCGCTGCACACGCTCTGTCCGATGGTGCGCATCAGGACGTTCACGCCGTTCGCGGACGCGGTCTGCGCGAGGGGCACGGCCCGCAGGATCAGGGTCGGCAGGGCCGAGTACACGAACGTCGTCCCCGTCGAGACCACCGCCGCCCCCAGGACGATCACCCACAGGTGGCGGCTGTCGACGATGCGCACGACATAGCCGAGCGCCATGACGGCCGCCCCGATGGCCAGCGTCACCCGGGCCCCGTGAGCGGTGGAGACGCGGGCCGACACGGGCGAGAGCACCAGCATGATCAAGCCGTTGGGCAGCAGGCAGAGGCCGGTCGCCACGATCGAGAGGCCGAGGCCGTAGCCGCTGGCGACGGGCGCCTGCACCAGCTGGGCGGTGACCAGCGAGTTGGCGTAGAACGCGAATCCGGCCAGGAGCGCCGCCACATGCGGCAGGGCCACCCGACGCCCGGCGGCCAGGCGCAGGTCCACCAGGGGCTGTTTCGCCCGGAGTTGCTGCCGGCACCACACGGCAAGGACGACGGCCGCCCCGGCGAACAGAGCGAGCACGGGAGCGCTGCCCCACCCCCACTGCCCTCCCTGGGACACCGCGAGCAGCAGACAGACGAGCCCCGCGGCAAGGCCGAGCGCGCCCACGACGTCGAAACGCCCCGGCGAGCGGACCGGCGACTCGCGTACGGTCCACCAGGCGAGGGCGAATCCGGCGGCGCCCAGCACGCTCGTCGCCCAGAACATGGCGTGCCAGTCCGCGTACTGCACGATCAGCGCGGCCAGCGGCAGGCCGAGCGCGGCCCCGATCCCGACGGTCGAGCTCATCAGGGCGACCGCCGAACCGGTGCGCTCCGGGGGGAGTTCGTCCCGCAGGATGCTGATGGACAGCGGTACGACGGCCGCCGCCGCGCCCTGGAGCGCGCGGGCCGCGATCAGCACCCCGATGTCCGAGGTGAGCGCGCAGAGCGTCGAGCCCACGGTCATCAGGCCGAGCGCGATGAGCAGTACCCGTCGTTTGCCGTACATGTCGCCCGCCCGGCCGAGCACCGGCGTCAGGACGGCGCCTGCCAGGAGGGTGGCGGTGACCAGCCAGGACACGGCGCCCGGTGAGCTGCCGGTCAGGCGCGGCAGGTCGGGGAGCAGCGGCACCACCACGGTCTGCATGACCGCCATCAGAATGCCGCCGAAGGCCAGGACCGGAACCGTCAGGCGGGAGCGCAGAGCCGCGCCGTCTGCGGAAGATATCGGGACGAGCTTCATGATCTCTCCAGCGCGGGCACAAAAATCCAGCGAAGTGACGGAAGGCCGAAGCGAAGTGAATGCGAATTCACCATAGCGGGTGAATGGGATTTCACCACCCGTCGGGCCGGAATCGATATCCAGCCACGCATGACTCGTACACCACGGCGAAGTGCGGCCAACTGCCTTGCGGGCGCTGGCCGTCGCCATCGCCGGCGGTATGGAGTCAGCCATAATGCCGTTCATGAAGAGACTGCGAATTGGGCTTGTCGGTACGGGCTCCTGGGCCTCGGCCACGCACGCTCCGGCGCTCGCCGCGCACCCGGACGTGGAGTTCAGCGGCGTATGGGGCCGGCGCCCGGAGGTGGCATCCGCGCTGGCCGCGGCGCATGCGACCACGTCGTACGCGGATGCGGACGCGCTGTTCGCCGCGAGTGACGCCGTGGCGTTCGCCGTACCGCCGGACGTGCAGGCACCGCTGGCCGCGCGGGCCGCGGCGGCGGGCTGCCATCTGCTCCTGGACAAGCCGGTGGCGACGACGGTGGCCGCGGCACGCGACCTCGCGGCGGCGGCCGAAGCGGCCGGCGTGGCGTCCGTCGTCTTCTTCACGCTGCGCTTCGCCGGGCCGACGTCGGCCTGGGTGGCGGAACAGGCGGCCAGGGAGGACTGGTTCGCGGGGCGCGCCGACTGGTACAGCTCGTTCTACGCGGCGGACGGGTCGAGCCCGTTCTCCTCGCCGTGGCGGGCGCAGCGGGGCGGACTGTGGGACGTCGGCCCGCACGCCCTGTCCGTGCTGATGCCGGTGCTCGGCGCCGTCACCGCGGTGACGGCGGCGGCAGGCCGCGCGGACCTGGTGCATCTGATCCTGCGGCACGACACGGGGGCTTCGAGCACGGCGACACTGAGTCTGACCACACCGCCCAAGGCGTCGGGAGTGACGGTGGAGCTGCGCGGCGAGACGGGAACGGCCTTGATGCCGTCAGGGGGCGGGGCGCTCGACGCGTTCCGCTCGGCGGTGGACGCGCTCGTCGAATCGGCGCGATCCGGCCAACCGCACGCGTGTGACGTCCGGTTCGGTCTGCGCGTGACGGAGATCCTGGCCCTGGCGGAGAAGCAACTCCCCGCAGGCTGAGGCTTGCGGAACCGCCCGGTCTGGCTGCGGGCGGCCGGTACCGTGGCCGCTACGTAATGGCGAGTGACGGCACCGGCCGCAGCCAGTGGGCCCATGAACCGGTCCGGGAAGTCGCGCCGTACGTCCCGAGTGCGACGTTTCCGACCACACACATCGGAATACGAACAACCGATCCATACTCTTCCCGCAACGGCCCAGTAGGCCTAGGGGGTACCCGGTGCCGAGGAATTTCAGCCAATTTGCAGCTCCCCGGACAAGATGCCCCACACTTGTGTCCGCGTGCCCACCGGCGAGGGAACTCCCAGGTCGGTGGTCGCGCTTCGTCCATGATGCCGCATCGACTGATCGTTTTTCTTCGGGCAATCTTTACTACCAAAGCTGGTGAGAATATTTAGACTGCTGATGCTCAACTCGGCATGCACCAAGAGGGATTACCCACCATGAACAAGACGGCGCTCCGCGCTCTGCTCCGCGAACGACGCGCCCTCATCGCTCCCGAATCACACGGCTTCAGCCGCCCCACGGGCCAGGGGAGACGCGCCCGCGGCCTCTCCCAACACCAGGTCGACCAGTTGTTGCACCGCGCCATCGGGACATATCACCGACTGGAGTCGGGCAGTTATCCCAATCCGCCCGCCTCGCTTTTGCGGGATGTCGCGCTGCTGTTCGGACTCAATGAACAGGAGTGGGTGTCCCTCTGCCGCTTCGCCTTGCTGCACGAGCCTCCGGGGCCGCTCCACCAGTCCTCCGGCAAACAGATCCCCGGAGTCTGGCAGGAGGCCGTCGAGAGCATTCGGCACATGGCCTACGTCACCGACGCGTCCTGGGACATGCTCGCCTATAACGAACCGTTCGCCGAGTTGTTCGCCCATGGGGCGGTGCCCGGCAACACCATGCGATGGATGCTCCTCGACCCCGACGGACGCCGGTCCCTGACGAACTGGCACACGGCCTGGGCCCCCATGGTCCTGCCGCAGCTGCGTGCCGCGCTCGCGGCACGGCCGGACGACGAGGTCCTGCGCCAGATAGAGAAGGAAGTGCTCGAAGACCCCGAGGCCGCTCCTCTCTACGGAGCCGACGACCTCGTCTCGCACCCGGACGGCGACGAACGCCCCCTGTACCACGCGCAGCAGGGGCCCGGCTGGCTGACCATGTGCGCGGCACAGCCCATGACGGCGCCCGGCGCCCGGCTGATCATCATGGTGTTCCACCCCGGCGAGAAGCGCGCCCATACACGTGCCCCCATGCTGCGGGCTCGCTGACCGGCCGTCACATTTCCGAGGACTCCGGTTGCCGGAGGGGGCCGATTCAGTGCGGTGAAGTACGTTGTGCCGCACGTCCCCCACATCCGACCAGCAGTGGGAGTAACTTCGTGCCCGCCTACGTCTCAAGACCCATGACCGTCTTCGGCGACCACAAGGTCACCACCGCTGAGATCGCGGACGACATACGTGCGCACCATCCCGACCATCCGCGGCTCGCCGCCATTCTCCGTGTCGTGGGCAACTGCGGTGTCGACACCCGCTACTTCACACGCCCCCTCGACACCCCCTGCATCACGGGCAGTGCCGGTATCACCGAGAGGGCCGAGACCGCCTTCCAGGACTCCGTCGACATGGCCGAGCGTGCGGCCCGCGCCGCGCTCGACGCGGCAGGCCTCGCCGCGGCGGACATCGACGCGATCGTCACCGCGCATGTCACCGGCTGGGCCGTACCGAACCTGGACGTCCATGTCTCCGCCCGCCTGGGACTGCGCCCCACCGTGCGGCGCATCGCCCTGACCACGTTGGCCTGCGCCGGTGGCGCCCAGGCACTGCTCCGTGCCGCCGACCTCGTGGCCGCCCGCCCCGGCAGCACGGTCCTGGTGGTCGCCTCCGAGGTCATCTCCACGGTCTACAACCACGCGGACTCAACCATCGAATCGATGATCTACAAGTCGCTGTTCGGAGACGCTGCGGCCGCGGCGATCGTCACCGACGAACCCTCCGGGCCCGGCATCGCGATCGACGACAGCTTCGAGTACGTCCTGCCGGACAGTCTCGACCGCTACCGGGGACGGATCGCCACCGACGGATTCCACTTCGACTCGACCAAGAAGGCCCTCACCGCCGCCGACGACGTGCTGCCCGCCGTCATGGACTGGTACGGCCCCCTGGCTCCGGACTTCGCCGTCATCCACCCCGGCAGTCCCCGCATCATCTCCGACACCACCGCCTCCCTCGGCCTCACCCCCCACGACTCGCGCCACTCCACCGACACCCTCGCAGCCGAGGGCAACCTGGGCGGCGTCAGTGTCCTGCGGGTCCTCGAACGCACCCATGCCGCCGCCCCCGCCGACGGCGCCCGCGGCGTGCTGGTCGCCTTCGGGCCCGGCTTCGCCACCGCGGCGCTGCGCTGCCACTGGCAGGCCTGACGGGCCGGTCCCGGGCGCTAAATCGGTTGCCGCGCACCCCCGCCGCTGCTGAAGTGCCCGCATGGATCACGAAGCGGTATTGGCGGCGTACGACCGGCAGCTCCGGCGTGAGGCGCGGACGGACAGCCCGGGCGCGCGCGTCGAACGGGGCGGGGGCGTCGTCCGGCAGGTCGGCGCGGAGCACGACTGGAACGGCGTCCACTGGGCGGACACCGACGAGGCCACGGCGGACGGCGTCATCGCCGAGCAGGTGCGGTACTACACCACCCTGGGGCGCGAGTTCGAGTGGAAGCTGCACTCGCACGACCGCCCGGCCGACCTCGCCGACCGGCTGCGGGCGGCGGGATTCGTCCCGGAGCCGCCGGAGACCGTGATGGTGGCCGAGGTCGCGGGCCTGCCCACGGAGCCCGAACTGCCCGCGGGAGTGACCCTGCTGCCGGTGAAGGACGCGGTCGGCGCACGGCTGATGGCCGAGGCCCACGACGCGGCGTTCGGCGCGGACGGCGCAGGGCTCGGCGAGCGGCTCGCCGCGCGGGTCCTCACCCAGCTGACCGAGACCCCGGACGCCGTCGCCGCGGTGGTCGCGATGGCGGGCGACGTGCCGGTGTGCGGGGCACGGATCGAGTTCTGCCCCGGCACCGACTTCGCGGGCCTGTGGGGCGGCGGCACCGCACCGCAGTGGCGGGGCAAGGGCATCTACCGCGCCCTGATCGCGTACCGCACCCGCATCGCCGCCGAACGCGGCTACCGCTACCTTCAGGTGGACGCCACCGACGACAGCCGCCCGATCCTCCAGCGCCTGGGCTTCGCACCGCTGAGCGTGACCACGCCGTTCGTCCACCGGCCCTGAGGCGCCGGCAGACGAACGGCCACGGCTTCAGAGCTTCAGCGTGAAGGTGAAATCGCCGGAGAGCTTGCCGCTCAGGCGGACCGCCGACACGAGATTCCCCTCGGCGAGCAGTCTCTCGGCCTCGGCCCGCGCGAGGCCGAACCCTTCGGCGATCAGCCGCATCGGCCGGACAGGGATCGGCGCCGCGAAGCGGACCGAGACCTCGATCGCCTCGCCCTCCCCCGGTCGATCCGCGCCGCCGCCGGTGTCGAGGCGCCAGGCGCCGTCCCAGTCGAGGGCGATGCGATTGCGGCGCCGCAGGGCCGGGTCCCGGAGCAACTCGGCTGCCAGAGCGGGGTCGTTGGCATGCATCCGGTCCAGGAGAGCGGGCCGTACGGAGCGCACGTTCGCCCGCTCCAGGACGGTGACCTTGGTGGTGTCGCCGCAGCGGGTGCACAGCGCCAGGAGCCAGGCGTCGAGGAGCTTGTGGTGGGCGTTGACGCGGAATTTTCCGTTCGCCGTGAAGCGCCCGGAGCCGCAGCCGTGGCAGCGGCGCAGGACGATCGGCAGGCGGGTGGGCATGACCACCCAGATTTTGAGCACAGAAGTACACCGGTTCCAGTGAGAAGTCCGCAGCAGGAAGAAGCGCGGCGCACAGGCGCGACGCGCGACACATCAGCACTCGGGAGGTCTCACTTGGTGTACAACGGCACGTCCTTGCCCAGACGGTGTGGCTCGGCAGCACGCTAACGGGGCACGGACGCACGGCTCCACCGGTTTTCCGCGCGGCCGGCCGGCCGGTGATCGGCGGGTGCCGGCGGGCGTTGCCGCAGGCCCCACCACGGCGTCGGCGTCGCTGCCGTCGACCAGCAGGCAGTGCGCGGCGCCGTGGCGGGCGGGCGAGCGTCCGGGGAACGTCGCAGGCGGCTACAGCAGCTTCGCGATCGCCTCCGCGGTGTCCGTCTCGCCGAGCCTCGGGAAGATCTTCTCGATGCTGTTGCGGTGCGCGTCGGCGTCCATGTCGGTCACGGCGTCGACGGCTACCGTCACGTGATAGCCGTGCTCGTGCGCCGAGCGGGCCGTCGACTCGACGCCGATGCTCGTCGCGATGCCGGTGAGCACGATCTGGGTGACGCCGAGGCGGCGCAGCCGGAGGTCGAGGTCGGTGCCGTAGAAGGCGCCCCACTGCTGCTTGGTGACGACGATGTCGCTGTCCTGAACGCCGAGCCCGGGCACCAGGTCCGCCCAGTCGGCGGGCACGTCGCCGCCCCGGGCGGGACCTTCGGTGCGTCCGGGGGCGCCACCGGTGACGCGGACCAAAACGACGGGCAGACCGCGCTCGCGGAAGGCGTCGGCGAGGCGCGCCGACCGCTCGACGATCTCCGCGGAGGGGTGGGCCGTGGGCAGGGCGGTGATGCCCTTCTGGAGGTCGATGACGACGAGGGCCGTGGTGGGGTCGAGGGTGGTGGCAGTCATGGTTCTGGTCTCTCTCTTACGGGGGTGTCGCTGGGGAGTGGGTCAGGTGCGGGCGCGCAGGGCCCGGTCGGTGAGGGTCAGGGCGACCAGGGCGAGCGCGAGGACGGCGCCCACCGCGCCCATGAGGTGCAGTCCGGCGTCGTCGGCGCGCTGCCCGTAGGCGAGGCCGATCAGGCCGGACGCGGCGATGGCGCCGATGTACTGGGCCGTGCGCTGCAGCCCCGCGGCGGAGCCGATCGCGTCGGCGGGGGCGAAGCTCTGCACGGCGGCCTGGTTGCCGGTGCCCATCAGTCCCTGCGGGATGCCGAAGCAGGCGCCGGCCAGGAGCAGTACCGCGAGCGGTGTGCCGCCGGAGGTGAAGAAGAGCAGGGCGCTGCCCGCGACAAGCAGGACGGAGGCGATGGACAGCGGGGCGCGGATGCCCTTCGTGCGGGCGCCGAGCAGCGAACAGGCCAGCGCGGCAAGCGACATGGGCAACATGACGAGCCCGGTGTGCAGGGAGGAGAGGCCGCGGGCTTCTTCCAGCCACTGGGTGAAGCCGTACATGACGCAGTACACGACGAGGTAGCTC
>NZ_JBNNJZ010000264.1:0-11044 GCF_050270335.1 Streptomyces sp. NPDC059900 | reverse complement strand
CGCCCCGACCACCCGGTCCCGGCTGTCCGGGCCTCCCGTCCGGGTTTCCCGGCCCAGCCTCCCGGCGCCGCCCGCCCCGGCTGCCCGGTCCCGGCCGTCCGGGCCACCCAACCCCGACCATTCGTCCCGGCCGTCCGGGCCACCCAACCCCGACCATTCGTCCCGGCCGTCCGGGTCACCCGGCCCCGGCCTCCCCGCTCCGGCTGTCTGGGCTGCCCGTCCGGGCCTCCCGGCTCCGGCTGCCTGGTCCCGCCCGTCCGGGCCGCGCCCCGGCCGCCCGGCGCCGCCGCCCCAGGCCGCTCGGCCCAGGTCCGCCTGGCTCACCCGGCCCGGTCGCCTCAGGTCACGAGGCCCTGGCCCGCCTGGCTCGCCCGGCCCCGGCCGCGCCGCCCCGGCCCGCCCAGCTCACCCCGTCGTTCCCGGCGTCCCGCCTCAGGTCACGCGCCCCCGGTGCTTTTCAGCCCCGGACGTTTGGGTGGCTGAGCCCCGGCGCCGCCCACCGGCTAGGTGACCGGGGCCTTGGCTCGTAGGACTGTCAGGAATTCCCTCATCCAGCCCGAGTGGTCCGGCCAGGCGCGGGAGGAGACCAAGGTGCCGTCGACCACCACCTCCGCGTCCTGGAACGTCGCGCCCGACGTCTGCATGTCCAGTTCCAGGGCGGGATACGCCGTGACCCTGCGGCCGCTCAGGCCGCCGATGGCCGCCGTCAGGAGCGGGCCGTGGCAGATCTGTGCGACCGGCTTGTCCGAGTCGAAGAAGGACTTGAGGATCTTGCGGAGCTCGGGGTCGTTGCGCAGATACTCCGGGGCCCGGCCGCCGGGGATCACCAGGGCGGCGTACTGGCCGGGGTCGACTTCGGAGAAGGCGAGGTCCGCGGGCCAGGTGTAGCCGGGCTTCTCCGTGTACGTGTCGAAGCCCTGCTCGAAGTCGTGCACCACGAACTGCAGCTTCTTGCGCGCGGGGGCGGCGATGTGGACGTCGTACCCTTCCTCGCGCAGCCGCTGGTAGGGGTAGAGGACTTCGAGTGACTCCGCTGCGTCGCCGGTCACTATCAGGATCTTGGCTGCCATCGGTACCCGTTCCCCAATCGTGGGCGGACCGGTCGCGGACGGACCGGTCGTAGGCGGACCGTCCGTGCGCGGACCGGAGCCGGTCCCTCGCGCGCTGTCCGTCCCTCCCGCTCAACGTGCATCCGCCCGTCCGGTTTGCCAAGAGGGCCCACCGGTTCGGGGCGGGGGTCCGTCGTCGACAGATGGCGCGAAAGTCTCTGTGCAGAGTGTCAAAGTTCCACCCCTGGTTTTGTACACATACGGCTCATGACGATCCCCGGGTGGAGGGCGATAGCCTTGACCCGTGATCAGCGCGATATCCCGCGGGGGCGTGTACGCCCCCGCCCTGCGCCCGGGGAACACGGAGGACATCCGTGCCCGGGGCGTCGCTGACGCTTCTTCGCGGTGCGGCCAGCCACCTTTCCCACGCCATCGGTCAGCGAAACCGCTGAAAATGGCGGATAACCGCCCGCTCATCTCTCACCGCGGCATAACGTCGACTTCGACCGGAGACCCCGCGTCGCGGCGTTACGTCGGATCGTTTCCTTCTACGTCACGCAACGGCGCGCGACAGGAGTCAGAGGACAATGCAGAACAAGCTGGACGAAGCCAAAGCCGAGTTGCTCACCAGGGCGGCCCGGGTAGCTGAGAACAGCCCGGCCGGGGGCCGCCTACCGAGTGGCGCACCAGCCGGGTCGAAGGGCAAAAAGGCCACGCCCGACCAGGACACGGCCCTTGCGTTCCTCCAGCGCTACTACCTGCACACCGCCCCGGAGGACCTCGCCGACCGCGACCCGGTCGACGTCTTCGGAGCAGCCTTCTCGCACTACCGCCTCGCCGAGAACCGCCCGCAGGGCACGGCCAACGTCCGCGTGCACACCCCGACCGTCGAGGAGAACGGCTGGACGTGCAGCCACTCGGTCGTCGAGGTCGTCACCGACGACATGCCTTTCCTGGTGGATTCGGTCACCAATGAGCTCACGCGGCAGGGCCGCGGCATCCACGTGGTCATCCACCCCCAGGTCGTCGTACGACGGGACGTGACCGGCAAGCTCCTCGAGGTCCTCACGGAACCCGGCACGGAGCGCCCGCACGACGCGGTCACCGAGTCCTGGATCCACGTCGAGATGGACCGCGAGACCGACCGGGCGGACCTGAAGCAGATCAGCGCCGATCTGCTGCGGATCCTCTCCGACGTACGCGAGACCGTCGAGGACTGGGAGAAGATGCGCGACGCCGCGCTGCGCATCGCCGACGAGCTTCCCACCGAGCCGACCGCCGACGACCTGATCGACCAGGAGGTCGACGAGGCCCGTGAGCTGCTCCGCTGGCTCGCCGACAACCACTTCACCTTCCTGGGCTTCCGTGAGTACGACCTCACGGAGGACGACTCGCTCACCGCCGTGCCCGGCACCGGCCTCGGCATCCTGCGCGCCGACCCCAAGCACGAGGGCGAGGAGGACCACCCGGTCAGCCCCTCCTTCAGCCGGCTGCCCGCCGACGCGCGCGCGAAGGCCCGCGAGCACAAGCTGCTCGTGCTGACCAAGGCCAACAGCCGGGCGACCGTGCACCGCCCGTCCTACCTCGACTACGTCGGCGTGAAGAAGTTCGACGCCGAGGGCAACGTCATCGGTGAGCGGCGTTTCCTCGGGCTCTTCTCCTCCGCCGCGTACACCGAGTCCGTGCGCCGCGTGCCGGTCATCCGCCGCAAGGTCCAGGAAGTCCTCAAGGGCGCGGGCTTCTCGCCCAACAGCCACGACGGCCGCGACCTGCTCCAGATCCTGGAGACGTACCCCCGCGACGAGCTCTTCCAGACCCCGCCCGACGAGCTGCGCGCGATCGTCACGTCCGTGCTTTACCTCCAGGAGCGCCGCCGGCTGCGGCTCTACCTGCGCAAGGACGAGTACGGGCGCTACTACTCCGCCCTCGTCTACCTGCCGCGCGACCGCTACACCACCGGCGTACGGCTGCGGATCATCGACATCCTCAAGGAGGAGCTCGGCGGCGACAGCGTCGACTTCACCGCCTGGAACACCGAGTCGATCCTCTCCCGGCTGCACTTCGTGGTCCGGGTCCCGCCGGGCGGCAGGCTCCCGGAGCTCACCGACGCCGACACCGACCGCATCGAGGCAAGGCTCGTCGAGGCCGCCCGCTCCTGGGCCGACGGCTTCGGCGAGGCGCTGACCGCCGAATGCGGCGAGGAGCGCGCCGCCGAGCTGCTCCGCCGCTACTCCGGGGCCTTCCCCGAGGGCTACAAGGCGGACCACACGCCGCGCGCCGCCGTCGCCGACCTCCAGCACCTGGAGCAGCTCAAGCACGGCCGCGAGGACTTCGCGCTCAGCCTGTACGAGCCGGTGGGCGCCGCCCCCGGCGAGCGCCGCTTCAAGATCTACCGCTCCGGCGGCCAGGTCTCGCTCTCCGCCGTCCTGCCGGTGCTCCAGCGCCTGGGCGTCGAGGTCACCGACGAGCGCCCCTACGAGCTGCGCTGCACGGACCGTACGAACGCCTGGATCTACGACTTCGGCCTGCGCCTTCCCAAGTCGCAGAACGGCAACGGCGACTATCTCGGCGACGACGGCCGCGAGCGCTTCCAGGAGGCCTTCGCCGCCGCCTGGACGGGCGAGGCCGAGGTCGACGGCTTCAACTCCCTGGTCCTGCGGGCCGGGCTCAGCTGGCGGCAGGCGATGGTGCTTCGCGCCTACGCCAAGTACCTGCGCCAGGCCGGCTCCACGTTCAGCCAGGACTACATGGAGGACACCCTCCGCAACAACGTCCACACCACCCGCCTGCTCGTCTCGCTCTTCGAGGCGCGGATGTCCCCGGACCGCCAGCGCGCCGGGACCGAGCTGACCGACGGGCTGCTCGAAGAGGTGGACGGCGCGCTCGACCAGGTCGCCTCGCTCGACGAGGACCGCATCCTGCGGGCCTTCCTCACCCTCATCAAGGCGACGCTGCGCACGAACTTCTTCCAGGAGGCCGTGGGCGGCAAGCCGCACAGCTACGTCTCCATGAAGTTCGACCCGCAGGCCATCCCCGACCTCCCCGCGCCCCGCCCGGCGTACGAGATCTGGGTGTACTCGCCGCGCGTCGAGGGCGTGCACCTGCGCTTCGGCAAGGTCGCCCGCGGTGGTCTGCGCTGGTCCGACCGGCGTGAGGACTTCCGTACGGAGATCCTCGGCCTGGTCAAGGCGCAGATGGTCAAGAACACCGTCATCGTGCCGGTGGGCGCCAAGGGCGGCTTCGTCGCCAAGCAGCTGCCCGACCCGTCCGTGGACCGCGACGCGTGGCTGGCCGAGGGCGTGGCCTGCTACAAGACGTTCATCTCGGCGCTGCTCGACATCACCGACAACCTGGTGGCCGGCGAGGTCGTGCCGCCCGCGGACGTCGTCCGGCACGACGAGGACGACACCTACCTCGTGGTCGCCGCCGACAAGGGCACCGCGACGTTCTCCGACATCGCCAACGAAGTCGCCCAGTCCTACAACTTCTGGCTCGGCGACGCCTTCGCCTCCGGCGGCTCCGCCGGTTACGACCACAAGGGCATGGGCATCACCGCCCGCGGCGCCTGGGAGTCCGTCAAGCGGCACTTCCGGGAGCTGGGCACCGACACCCAGTCCGAGGACTTCACGGTCGTCGGCGTCGGCGACATGTCCGGTGACGTGTTCGGCAACGGCATGCTGCTCTCCGAGCACATCCGCCTGGTGGCCGCCTTCGACCACCGGCACATCGTCATCGACCCGAACCCGGACGCCGGGACGTCGTACGCGGAGCGCCGCCGCCTCTTCGAGCTGCCGCGCAGCTCCTGGGCGGACTACAACAAGGAGCTGCTCTCCGCGGGCGGCGGGATCTTCCCGCGCAGCGCCAAGGCGATCCAGCTGAACAACCACATCCGCGAGGCGCTCGGCATCGAGCGGGGCGTCGCGAAGATGACCCCGGCCGACCTGATGAAGGCGATCCTCCAGGCGCCGGTCGACCTGCTGTGGAACGGCGGCATCGGTACGTACGTGAAGTCGTCGGCCGAGTCGAACAGCGACGTCGGCGACAAGGCGAACGACGCGATCCGCGTGAACGGCGCCGACCTGCGGGTCAAGGTCGTCGGCGAGGGCGGCAACCTCGGTCTGACCCAGCTGGGCCGCATCGAGTTCGCGCGCGACGGCGGCCGGATCAACACCGACGCCATCGACAACAGCGCGGGCGTGGACACCTCCGACCACGAGGTGAACATCAAGATCCTGCTCAACGCGGTCGTCGCCAACGGCGACATGACCGTCAAGCAGCGCAACAAGTTCCTCGCCGCGATGACGGACGAGGTCGGGACCCTGGTCCTGCGCAACAACTACGCGCAGAACACCGCCCTGTCGAACGCGGTCTTCCAGTCCCCGTCCCTCCTCCACGCCCACCAGCGCTTCATGCGCCGCCTGGGCCGTGACGGTCACCTGAACAGGGACCTGGAGTTCCTGCCCACCGACCGGCAGATCCGGGAGCTCCTGAGCTCCGGGCGCGGGCTCAGCCAGCCCGAGCTCGCCGTGCTCCTCGCGTACACGAAGATCACGGCGGCCGACGAGCTGATCCAGACGACGCTGCCGGACGACGACTACCTGCGCGGACTGCTGCACGCGTACTTCCCCGAGGCGCTGCGGGAGAAGTTCCCCGAGCAGGTCGACGGGCACGCGCTGCGCCGCGAGATCGTCACCACGGTCCTTGTCAACGACACGGTGAACACCGGCGGTTCGACGTTCCTGCACCGGCTGCGCGAAGAGACGGGTGCCTCGCTCGAAGAGATCGTGCGGGCGCAGCTCGCGGCCCGCGAGATCTTCGGCCTCGGCAAGGTCTGGGACGCGGTCGAGGCGCTGGACAACGTGGTGGCGGCCGACGTGCAGACGCGCATCCGGCTGCACTCGCGCCGCCTCGTCGAGCGCGGCACGCGCTGGCTGCTCAACAACCGGCCGCAGCCGCTCCAGCTCGCCGAGACCATCGACTTCTTCAGCGAAGGCGTCGCCGAGGTCTGGACCGAGCTGCCCAAGCTCCTGAGCGGCTCCGACCAGGAGTGGTACCAGGGCATCCGCGACGAGCTGACGGGCGCGGGCGTTCCCGACGAGCTCGCCCAGCGGGTCGCCGGGTTCTCCTCGGCCTTCCCCTCGCTGGACATCGTGGCCATCGCCGACCGCATGGACAAGGAGCCGATGGCCGTCGCCGAGGTCTACTACGACCTCGCCGACCGGCTGCGGATCACCCAGCTCATGGACCGCATCATCGAGCTGCCGCGGGCCGACCGCTGGCAGTCGATGGCGCGCGCGTCGATCCGCGAGGACCTGTACGCGGCGCACGCCGCCCTGACGGCCGACGTGCTTGCCGCCGGGAACGGCGAGGACACTCCCGAGCAGCGCTTCAAGGCCTGGGAGGAGAAGAACGCGGCGATCCTGAGCCGGTCGCGGACGACCCTGGACGAGATCCAGAGCTCGGACGCGTTCGACCTGGCGAATCTCTCGGTCGCCATGCGGACGATGAGGACGCTGCTGCGTACTCACTCGTAATCCGTCGTACGCCGACGTAATCCGTCGTACGCCGAAAGGGCGCCCCGGGTCCGATGGCCCGGGGCGCCCTTTCGTGTCACCGGACTGGGCCAATCACACCCTCCTGAAGGGCGCTAATCGGGCAATAGCGATACTTAGTAGGATGAGCCGGAATGCGACTGGAGGGACACATGGGAGCGATAGGTGAGCGGGTGACGCCGCAGGAACGACCCGATGTGTCCGTAGTGGTGATCGTCTACAACGATGCCGAGCGGCTGCCGACCGCCGTGCGATCGGTGCTCGACCAGACGCTGCACGGCGTCGAGATCGTCATCGTCGACGACTGCAGCACCGACGACTCGTACGCCACGGCGCAGCGCCTGGCCGCCGAGCACCCCGAGCGCGTACGGGCCTACCAGCTGCCGGAGAACAGCGGCGCGGGCGGCGAACCCCGCAACGTGGGCATCGGCCACACCGTAGGCACGCACGTGATGTTCCTCGACAGCGACGACGTCCTGGAGCGCAACGCCTGCCGCAACCTCCTCGAAGCCGCCGAGCGCGACGGCTCCGACATCGTCTCCGGGCTCTGCGTACGCCTGTCGATGGACACCCGCAACAAGAAGCGCGACCAGTGGTACCCCTGGCTCTACGCCACGACCCGCACCCTGGAGTCGGTCACCGAGCTGCCCGACCTGTTCGTCTGGGACACCCTCTCCACGAACAAGCTCTACCGCCGCGACTTCCTCGTCGAGAACAGCCTCCGCTTCCCCAAGGGGATGTTCTACGAGGACCTGATGTTCATAGCCGAGGCCTACCTCGCCGCCGAGCGCATCACGCTCATACCGAACCAGGTCTATTTCTGGCACGTGCACGAGCGCGCCGCCGCCAAGTCGGTCACCAACCGGCGCCACGAGATGACCAACTTCCGGCACCGCCTGGAGATCCACCGCAGGATCGACGCGCTGCTCGCGGAGCGCGGCCTCGACGACCTGCGGCTCTTCAAGGACATCAAGTTCCTCAAGCACGACCTCGTGCTGCACCTGCGCGACCTGCCGTTCCGCGACGACTCCTACCGCCAGGAGTTCGCGGGCCTGGCCCGCGACTATCTCGCAGGGCTTGATCGCGCCGCGTACGACGAGGTGCTTCCCGTCCAGGCCATCTGCGGCTATCTCCTGGAGCAGGGCGACTGGGCGAACCTGCTGCCCGCCGTCGACACCCTCACCAACCGCGACAAGATCTCCTCGCCGCTCGCCGAGCGGGACGGCCGCGTGTACTGGTGCGCCGAGCACCTCGACGACCCGTTCGGCCGCGGGGTCCTCGACGTGACCGAGCTCGGCTATCACGGCAAGCGCTTCGACCAGATGTTCCTGCGCAACGTCCTCACGCGGTACGAGGAGTCGGCGGGGACCGTCCGCATGGCGGGCCGCATCGTCAACCCGCTCGGCATCGTGCGCCCGGACGCCGTGCTGACCGCCGAGCTCGAGTTCACCGCGCGCCGCCGCAGCCTCCAGTCCTTCCGCTTCCCGGTCTCCGCCGTGCGGTACGAGGGGGAGAGCGTCACCTGGGAGGCTTCCGTCGACCTCGCGCGGCGGCTGCGTCCGCTCGGTGTCGTGGACGCGGTGTGGGACGTGCGCCTGCACCTCACCGCCGACGGGGTGCGCACCAGGACGCGGCTCACCGCGTGCGATCCGGGGCTCGCCGAGGGCAGGCTGCCGGTCAGGCCGCGCCTGACCCGGCTGGTCGCCGACCACATGGAGCCCGAGGTCTCGCAGCGCGGGCACCTGGCCTTCCGGCTCGTCACCAGGGACTCGGCGAGCGGCCGCATCCAGGACCTGGTGGCGCGCGGCACGCAGGGCGTGCCGGGGCGGCTCGCCAAGTCCGGCTTCCACAAGGCGAAGAAGCTGCGCAAGGACCTCACCTCCGGGAAGAGCAGACTGCGCGTGTATGACGAGGTGTTCAGCAGGCTGCCGGTGAAGAAGGGCACGGTCGTCTTCGAGAGCCACCTCGGCAAGCAGTACAGCGACAGCCCGCGGGCGATCTACGAGGAGATGCGGCGCCAGGGCCTCGACTTCGACGCCGTGTGGTCGTACGCCGGGAGCCCCGAGGGCTTCCCCGCGGACGCGACGCTGGTGCGGCGCTGGTCCCTGCCCTACCTCAGGGCGCTCGCGCAGGCCGAGTTCTGGGTCGACAACCAGAGCTACCCGCTCAAGCTGACCAAGCGCCCCGAAACGACGTACATCCAGACCTGGCACGGCTCGGCGCTCAAGCGCATGGGCTTCGACGAGCCCGCCTGGAAGCTGCGTAGCAAGGCGCGGCAGGACGAGCAGGAGCGGGTGCTCGCCCGCTTCGACCGCTTCCTGATCCGCTCCGAGCACGACGTGCGCACCCTCGCGAAGGCCCTGCGCCTGAAGGAGAAGGTGCTGCTGCGGGTCGGCTACCCGCGCAACGACGCACTGGTGCGGTCGAAGCAGCTGGAGGACGCGAGCGGAGTGCGCGAACGCGGGCCGCTGGCCGCGGAGCTCGGCATCCCTGAGGACAAGCAGGTCCTGCTGTACGCGCCGACCTTCCGCAAGCACGGCGGGCGGCACGGGCGCTTTGAACTGCCCTTCGACGTGGAGCGGTTCGCGGAGGAGTTCGGCGACCGGTACGTGCTGCTCGTACGCTCGCACTACCTCAACCACGTGGTGCTCCCGCCGTCCGTGCGGGGCCGCGTCATCGACGTCTCCGCGCACCACGACGTCACGCCGCTCTACCAGCTCGCCGACGCGATGATCACCGACTACTCGTCCGTGATGTTCGACTACGCGCTCCTCGACCGGCCGATGCTGTTCTTCACGTACGACTACGAGGAGTACGTCCACGAAGGGCGAGGCACCTACTTCGACCTGCGGGAACGGGCTCCAGGGCCGGTGGTCGACACCGAGGACGAGCTGTTCGCGGCGCTGAAGGCGCTTGACGAGCAGGTCCTCGCGTACGCGGAGGCGAGGGCGCGGTTCGTGGCGGAATTCGGCGAGTACGACCGGGGCGACGCCGCCAGGAGTGTCGTCGAGCAGTTCTTCTCGCACTGGAGCGGCAAGTGAGTCAGACAGTGAGTGAGGCAGTGAGCCGGACGGCGCAGAAGACGCGCGACATCTACTTCGTCTCCAACAGCGTCAACGAGCTGGGCGGGATCACCAGTTGGTCCCACCAGATGGCCCGCCTCTTCGTCGAACGCGGCCACCGTGTGCACGTCATCGGCATCACGGAGCCCGGCGAACCGCAGGACATCGGCACGGACCTGCCGTACCCCACCACGACGCTGTACGACGAGCATCCGCCGCGCGTCGGCCCGGCGCGCGGCATCAAGGGGCGGCTCAACGTGGCCGAGCGGCGGCTGCGCGCGCGGCGCGAGCAGGGCATGCACGAGCAGGCCGCCAAGCTGACCGCGCTCTTCGCGCAGGCCGGTGCCGGCGCCGTCGTCATCGTCACGCAGGTGTGGGCGATGGAGTGGGTCGAACTGGCCGACACCAGCGGCCTGCTGGTCATCGGCATGAGCCATGAGTCGTTCGGCTACTCGCAGGCGTCCTCGCGCGGCGCCCGGGTGCGCAAGCACTACAAGGACATCGACCGGATGCTCGCGCTGACCCGCGAGGACGCCGACCTGTGGATCAGGCGGGGCATGGACAACGCGTCCTTCATGCCGAACCCGCTGCCGTTCATGCCCGACGTGCCCTCGCGGCGCACCGAGAAGATCGTCACCAGCATCGGCAGGCTGCACGACCAGAAGGGCATCGACATGCTCCTCGACACCTGGGCGGAGGTCGCGCCGCTGCACCCGGACTGGAAGCTGCGGATCTACGGCTCCGGCGAGGACGAGGAGCAGCTCAGGACCCAGTGCACGGCGCTGGGCCTGGACGGCTCCGTGGAGTGGATGGGCCGGACCGGCGACGTGCCGGGAGCCCTGCGGGGCGGGTCGGTGTTCGTGCAGTCGTCACGCGGTGAGGGCTTCCCGCTCGCCCTGATGGAGGCGATGGCCACCGCGGTGCCGTGCGCCGCCTTCGACTGCGCGCCCGGCGTGCACGAGATCGTGCAGGACGGCGTCGACGGGCTGCTCGCGCGGCTGGGCAACACCGGTGAACTGGCCCGCAGGCTGGACACGCTGATGTCCGACAAGGAACTGCGGGACCGGATGGGGGAGCTGGCCAGGGTGAACATCCAGCGCTACACGACGGGTGAAGTCGTGCGGCGCTGGGAGGAGTTGTTCGCGTTCCTGGAGCGCTGAGTCCGCTCTCCGGGCGGTGCGGGCTACTTCTTGCCGCCCGTGAACTGCTCGTACTCCTTCAGTACGTCCGCCGTCGGGCCGTCCATGCGCAGCTCGCCGTGTTCGAGCCAGAGCACGCGCTCGCAGGTGTCGCGGATCGACTTGTTGTTGTGGCTGACGAGGAAGACCGTGCCCGCGCGCTTGCGCAGCTCGCGGATGCGGGCCTCCGAGCGCTTCTGGAA
>NZ_JBNNJZ010000263.1:0-11121 GCF_050270335.1 Streptomyces sp. NPDC059900 | reverse complement strand
GGTCGTATGTGCATCGAGGGTCTCCAGGTTGATCGGATTCGGTGGAGGCGGAGTTCGCCGGGGTGAACGGCTGCGGAAGCATGCCTTGCACATGCAGCCAGAAAGCGCTTTCCTGGAAGCTATTGCTGCGGCGTGGACACGTCAATGGTCATGTACATGATTCTTATTCATGGACACGAACACGAACGGGTGATGTTTCGGGATCGGTGCTCAGCTACACGGGGGAGCCCGCAGCGAGCCTTCGTTGACCGGATGTCAGCAACCGCTACCGAGAGATCATGACCTACGACCCTCTCGACGTGATGTTCCGGCGGATCGACCTGACGCAGGCCATGGAAGCGCAGTTCGGCACCTCCCGGACGTGGCCGCTGCACCTTCGTGCCGCCCACGCCCAGCTCGAGCAACTGCGCCGACTGATCGGTGACGCCCAGTACGAGACTTTCACGGACTGCTGGATCGAAGCCGTCGGGCGTCGCGAAGACTGCGTGGGCCAGGGGGAGCTCCACAGCCACTACCTCGGGCGGGAGCTCCACAAGCAGGGACTGGCGCTCGGCGAAGGCGCCGCCCAGGTCGCCTGGGGGATCGCCTGCGGGCTCACTGTCCTGCTCGACGACGACCAGTACGAGAAGGTCATCACCGCGGCGGCGGTGGGGTGCCGGATCGGCGCGACCGGCGCGGATGCAGCTCGCGGCCACTGACCCGGCCCGTCAGAAGTGGGTGGCGATCCCGAAGACGCGGCGGAGTTGCGCCATGTCGTGCCGGTCGCGTTCCGAGGGTTCGTAGCCCCGGTGGAAGTAGACCTGCTGCTCGGCGGAGAGGCACGGGACGGGCGTCCCGCGGACGGTGCCCGTCACGAAGCACGCGGCGGGATAGCCGAAGGGGCGCTGCGGATCGGGGGAGGCCTGCACCGCCGATCCGTCGTCGGAGAACACCAGCGGATGCAGATCGATCTCACGCCCGTCCGGAGCCGTGACGACGAACCGGACGGGCCGCTGGTCGAGGCTCTCGGTGAAACCCTCCGCGGAGAGGGCCGCGAGGACGGCGCTCTCCTGGTCCTGGCGGTGCATCAGGTCCAGGTCGCGGTGGTCGCGGGTCCGCTCGCCGATCAGGGCGTCGATTCCCCATCCGCCGCCGACCCAGACATCCGTCTTCGCCCGCCGCAGCAGGTCCAGTACGAACACCACGTCATCGGCCGTCATCATCCGGCCCATGCTAATGACCCCGGGGGTGTCGGCGGGGCGGCGCGCTATCCCTGGCCGCGAGGCGGCAGGTGCCGGGTGATCCGGTCGAAGAGATCCGTCAGCGGCTCACCGATGTCCCGGCCGAAGTCGGTCAGCCCGTAGGTGACTTGAGGCGGCGTCGTCGGCTCCACCTCGCGCCAGACCAGACCATCCTTGACCAGCGCGCGCAGGGTCTGCGCGAGCATCTTCTCGCTGATGCCGTGGATGCTGTCGCGCAGCTCGTAGAAACGTAGGTCGTTGCTCCGCAAGGAGATCAGGACCCAGATGCCCCACCTGCTGGTGACGTGGTCGACCATGTCCCGCGCGGGGCAGTCGGTGTGAAACACCTCATACCGAGGACCCGCTCCTGCCGGTGTCAGCTGCGCGCCTTCCTGCATGTCGGGAGCTTACCTCCAGGTATGTCCTTACGGAAAGTAAGCCCGGCTCCTAGCGTCAATTCCCGCAGTCCACAACGGACCAGCAGTGCACGACGGACGAGGAGCTGAACATGATCGTGGTGACCGGGGCTACCGGAAACGTGGGCCGGCCTTTGACGCAGGCCCTGACCGAGGCGGGCGAGCAGGTGACCGCGGTGTCGCGGCACGCGGCACCCCTGCCGGACGGAGTGCGGCACGTGGCGGCCGACCTGGCCGAACCAGCAAGCCTCACGCCCGCGTTGGACGGGGCGAAAGCCCTCTTCCTCCTGTTGTCCGGCGATCTGCACGGCCCCGAAGCCAGGCCGGCCGACATCATCGACCTGGCCGCGGCTTCCGGCGTCCGCCGGGTCGTCCTGCTGTCCTCGCAGGGCGTGACGACCAGACCGCTCGGCCCGTCGCGGATCGCGATGCGGGCGTTGGAGGACACGTTGCGCGGCTCCGGCCTCGACTGGGCCGTCGTGCGACCGGGCGGCTTCGCCTCCAACGCCCTGGCCTGGGCGGAGTCCGTCCGCACCCAAGGCACGGTCGCCGCGCCCTTCGGTGACGTGGGTGTGCCGGTCATCGACCCGGCGGACATCGCCGAGGTCGCGGCGGCCTGTCTGCTCGACGAGCGCCACACCGGCGGGGTGTACGAGCTGACCGGGCCGGAGGTGATCACACCGCGCGGTCAGGCGGAGGCGATCGCCGCCGCGCTCGGCTCGCCCGTACGGTTCCACGAACTCACCCGCGACGAGGCCAAGGCGGCGATGACCCGCTTCGTGCCGGCCGAACTCGCCGACGACACCCTGGACATCATCTCCGCCCCGACCCCGGCCGAACTGCACATCAGCCCGGACGTGGAACGAGTCCTCGGCCGCGCCCCGCGCCCCTTCGCCGACTGGGTCGCCCGCAACATCGCCGCCTTCCGCTGAGACACATCACCGCCGGGCACTCCAAGGGTGCGGGCCGCTAGGAGCGCCCGGCCCGGGCGGAGTGCCTGAGACGATCGGCCAGGGCCTCGACCAGGCCGCGGAGTTCGTCCGGGCGCTCGATGACGAAGGGCCGGTCCAGCGAGGCCAGTACGGCAGGCAGCCAGTCGAGCCGGTCCACGCGCATCTCGACCCGGGACCAGGGCTCGGCCTGCGGATCTGCGCCCTCCGGGGTCTGCGGGTCCGGCAGTTCCGCCACGACCGCGACACTCGGCGGGAGCCGGGTGTCGATGTGCTCGGCGGTGCCCTGGACGCGCAGGGTCACCTCATGCCGGTACGGAGCAGTGGCGAGCCCGGTCAGTACGCGCTCGGCCGGGTCGAGTCCGGCGGGCGGCTCGAACGAGCCCGGCAGGGTCCGCACGTCGGTGATGCGGTCCAGGCGCAAGGTGCGCTCCTGGCCGCTCGTGAGGTCCGCCCCGGTCACGTACCACTTGCCCGAGTGGGCGACGAGCCCGTACGGGTGCAGGGTGCGTTCGCTGCCGCGGCCGTTCCTGTCGGTGTACCGGATCGAGACCGGCCGGTGGTGGTTCACCGCGTCGGCGAGCGGCAGCAGGACCCCGGATTCCGGGGTGGCCGATTCGCCGGGCGCAGTGGTGAAGGCAAGGGAGTCGAGCACGGCGTCGAGTCTGAGCCGCAGCCGCTCGGGCAGTACGCGGCGGATCTTGGCGGCGGCCGTCTCGCCCGCCGTGCCGGTGGCGGTCGTCAGGCCGGTCCGCCTCCCCGCGACCAGGCCGAGCAGCACGGCCAGTGCCTCCTCGTCGCCGAGCATCAGCGGAGGCATGCGGTAGCCGGGGGAGAGGCGGTAGCCGCCGTAGCGGCCGCGTACCGCTTCGACGGGCACGTCGAGGTCGAGGAGGTGGCTGACGTAGTGCCGCACGGTGCGTTCGTCGACGTCGAGCCGGTCGGCGAGTTCGGACGCGGTTCTGGTGCCGCCCGACTGGAGGAGCTCCAGCAGGGTGAGCACGCGGGCGATGGGGCGAGGCATGGTCAGAAGTCTCCCCGATATACCGGGCGGGTTCTGCCCGGTATTGGTCATAGCCTCTGGTCAGAAGCACGGAACGACCAGGAGAGAACCCATGAACTTCGTCTCTGTCCGCATCATCACGAGCGACGTCGCACGTCTCGTCGACTTCTACGAGCGGGCCACCGGGGTTGCCGCCGACTGGGCCACCGAGGACTTCGCCGAGCTCAGGGGCGCCTCCGCGACCCTGGCGATCGGCAGCACCCGTACGGTCCCGCTGTTCTCGCCCGGATCCGCCCGCCCGGCCGACAACCACAGCGTCATCCTCGAATTCCTCGTCGACGACGTGGACGGCGTGTACAAGAACCTGACCGGCTTCGTGACGGACTTCGTGAACGAGCCCACCACGCTGCCCTGGGGCAACCGCTCGCTCCTGTTCCGCGACCCCGACGGCAACCTGGTCAACTTCTTCACCCCCGTGACCCCGGCGGCCATCGAGAAATTCGGCCGCTGAGGCCGGCCCCGGTGCCGGATGCCTCAGCTCCTGGACAGGGTGCGCTCCAGGAGGGGGAGCAGACGGTCCCAGTGGTGCTGGAGCGCGGAGGCGTCGAAGGCGTCGGTGTCGGACATGGTGAAGCCGTGGACGGTGCCGGGGTAGATCTCGATGGAGTGGGTGACACCCGCGGCGTCCAGGGACCGGTGGAGGTCACCGATCGCCTCGGACGTCAGGTCGCCCTCGGCGAGGCCGAGGTGGACTTCGGCGGCGAGCTTCCCGACGAGGCGGTGCGGGCTGTCGGGGGCGTCGGTGACCACGAAGCCGGGGTGGAACCCGGCGACGGCGGCCACCCGGTCGGGGTGGGCCGTCGCGGTACGCAGCGCGAGCGCGGCGCCCAGGCAGTAGCCGATCGCGCCGACCGGCCCTGCGCCGACCTCGGGCTGAGCGCCGAGGAAGGTGAGGTAGGCGTCGGCGTCACGCAGGATGCGCTCGGTGGTGTGCGCCTCGACCAGCGGCTTCAGCCGGCCGAAGACCGCGGGCCGGTCCTCTTCTCCGATGTGCCCGGGAAGTTCGATCACCGGCGCGGGGCCCTGCCGGTAGTAGAGATTGGGGACGAGTACGTAGTACCCGCGCTCGGCCAGTTCGCGGGCCTTGTCCTCCAACTCGGGCCGCAGACCGAAGGCGTCCGGGTACAGCAGTACTCCCGGGTGCCGCACGCCGTGGTCGGGGTAGGCGGCGAAGGCGTCGGCCCGGCCGTCGGCGGTGGGGATCTGCAGTGTCTTGGTGGGCACGGTCTTCTTTCCTTCCTTGGGCTGGTGCCGGGGCACAGCCCGCGTGTTGGTCTTCGTCCGGGACGGACGCCCCCGGCCGGGGCGGATATTCCCGGCCGGGGCGCCTGCGGTGTTCTCACACCTTGATCGAGTTGAGCTTCTCCGGGTTGCGGACGCAATAGACCGCCGTCACGACACCGTCGCGGATCTCGACCGAGGTCATCTGGTCGAGGCGGCCGTCGATGAGCACCACGAGGGAGTGCATTCCGTTGTAGGTGGTCATACGGATGTCGAGTTCGCCCATGCGCGCACCCTTGTCCAGGAGCCCCAGAAGCAGACTGGCCACCTTGTCGGGACCGGCCACGGGCCGCCGTACCGCGTTCACGATTCCGCCGCCGTCGGCCAGGAAGACCACGTCGGGTGCCAGCAGGTCCATGAGGCCCTGGACGTCGGCGGTCGAGGCCGCCGTCATGAACCGCTCGACGACGGGCCGTGCCTCGGCGGGGCTTGCGACCGCGGTGTGCCGCCGCGCTGGTTCAACTGCCGCACCGCGTCCTCGGACTTGTCCACCGCCGCGGCGATCTCCGGGTAGCCGAAGCCGAAGACCTCGCGCAGCACGAACACCGCGCGCTGGGTGGGGGTCAGGGACTCCAGGACCAGCAGCATGGCGGTGGTCACCGCCTCGCCGGTGAGCACGTGGTCCAAGCCCTCGGGGGCGTCCGCGGCCGCCGAGGTCAGCAGCGGCTCGGGCAGCCAGGGCCCCACGTACTCCTCCCGGCGGCGCACGGCCGAGCGCAGCACGCCGAGCGCCTGCCGCGTGACGATCTGCGCCAGGTAGGCCCGGGCGTTCTCCACCGAGGTGTGATTCACCGAACGCCACCGCAAGTAGCTGTCCTGCAAGACGTCTTCGGCGTCGGCGACCGAGCCGAGGATCTCGTAGGCGATCGAGAACAGCAGGGCCCGGTGCGAGGCGAACTCGTCCGCGGGGTCGGGCCGGTCGGTCACTTCGGGCCCCGCAGCCAGGCGTAGGTGGCGGTGCGGGCACCGAACTTCGCGTAACGGCAGACGCGTTCCTTGACGACGGCCGCCGTGCGCCCGGCGAAGTGGAGCCCGCGCACGGTGTCGTTCCTGCGGGCCACCTGCAGCAGCCCGTCGTTGCGGCCCAGGCTCACCGCCTGGCCGGTGTAGCCCATGGAGTAGGGCTCGGGCTCACGGTTGTGGATCATCCTCGCCAGCGTATCCGCCGCGTGCGCGCCCTGGGGCATGGCCGTCGCACAGGCCACCCGGGAGCCCGGAACCGCCGCGCAGTCACCGACGACGAAGATCCGCGGGTCGGTGACACTGCGCAGGTTCTCGTCGACCACCGCCCGCCCGTCGGCAGCCACCTCGAGCCCGCTGCGGGCGGCCAGGTCGGGGATGCTTCCGATGATCGCCCACAGGGTGAGGTCGGAGGTGAGGTGCGGGCGCGAGCGGAGCCCCACCAGGTCGCCGCCTTGCTCCCCGGCTCCGGACTCGACCCGGGTGACGGCGTCTTCCACGACCTCGACGCCCAGGCGGGCCAGGGCCGCTCGCACGCGCTTGCGTGCTCCCGCCGACAGGCTCCCGCCGATCGTCTCTCCCACGATCCGCACGCGGAGATCGGGCCGGCCCGCGGCGATCTCGGACGCCGTCTCGATGCCCGTGAGGCCGCCGCCGATGACGGTGACCGTCCTGCCGCCGGGCAGGGCTGCCAGCGCGGTCCGCGCCTCCTGCGCGCCTTCCCAGGTCCCCACCGCGACGGTGCCCGGCAGCGGTGCGACCGTGCTGCCCACCGCGAGGAACAGATGGTCGAAGTCGAGGCTCGTCCCGTCGTCGAGGGTGACCTGTCCGTCGCCGATCTTGTCGACGGTGCCGATCCGGGTCGTGATCCCCTCGCCCAGCATCGACGCCAGCGGGGTCGCCGCGGAGCCGGTCCCGGCGATCTGTTCGTGCAGCCGTACCCGTTCGACGAACTCCGGACGGGGGTTGATCACCGTGATCTCGGCGGACTCGACCTTCTTGGCCAGCCGGTTCGCCGCGATAGTCCCCACGTAGCCGGCTCCCACCACCACGCCCTTCATATGTGCCTCCCGTTGTGCAGTCGTTTCACACACGGGATGGAGCACGGCGTGCGGCTGTGACGGGCGGGCGGAGTGACCTGTGCCACATTCCAGATCGTCCGCGTCGCAGAACGCGCACGTGGAGGGAGGGAGCACTCCTGCCGAGTGCTCCCTCCCTCCACCGTCGGCTGCCCGCTACCGGGGCGCCCTGCGGGGCGTCAGTGGCTGGGGCCCTGCTTCCGGTCACGCCAGTTCTCGCCCTTGGCGCCGCGCTCGCCCTTCATGCGGCGCTCGCCCTTGGCGTCGTCGAACTCGATCTGCTCCTTGCGCACGGTGTCGGAGACCTCCTGGGTCTCGGTGACCTTCTCGGTCTCCAGGCGCACCCGCTCGACCGGGACGGACTCCTTGCTGACCACCGCCCGCTCGGCGTGCAGGGTCACCTCGGTCTGCTCCTCGCCGATGTTCGCCCGGGTGCGGTCGCCCTCGCGGATGGGCTCGCGTACGACGCGGACCTCCTCGTGGGAGAGCGGGACCGAGGCCTTCACGTCCTCGTTGACGACCACCTTGCGCAGCCGGGCGTGGCCGACCTCCTGCTCCTCGGTGCCGACGTGCAGCTGCTCCTCGGAGCGGATCATTTCGTTCTTGTGGTCGTCGCGCGCAGCGGAGCGGCTCGTCGCCATCTCGCGCTCGCCGGCAGCCATGCCCATGCCGGCTCCGGCGCCTGCTCCGGCCATGCCCGCGTTGCCGCGGCCGCCTGCCGCCGGGGTGGTGCGGGACTGCGTGGGCCGGGTGAGGCCGTAGTGCGCGTAGAGGTCCTGCTCCTCGCTCTGGTCGAGGTGCTGGTCGGCATCCACGCGCGGGGCCTCCTTGACGGCCTCCTTGGTGGCCGCCACGTGCAGCTCGTCCTGCTGGCGGCGGGCACCGGCGAGCGGCACGAAGCTCTGCTTCATGCCGAAGAGACCGGTCTTGACGGTCACCCACTCGGGACGCCCAGTTCGGTCGTCGAGATATACCTGCTCGACGCTGCCGATCTTTTCGCCGGTACGGTCATAGGCCGTCAGGCCCGCGAGCCCGTCGGCGCTGGTGAAGGCCTCGCCCTGAGTCATGGGTGATCACTCCCTCGCAGCGCGCGACGGGCAGAATCGAATCTCGCCACGGACGTCGCACGCGTCCCCTCCATCGCGCGCCACGCCGGTGCGTGCCGCAACCAGAAGAGTTACTGAGCGTGTGCGGACGGTGCGCCGAAACCCTCCCGACAGGGCTGTTTGCGGCTCCCCGGCCCAATCCGCCCCACCGCACCCGCGCTTACGCCATACGAGTGACGGGCTCCGCGGGTGCGCGGTTCATCTCCACCGTGAATTGGGCGCCCGCCAGCAGTGCCAGATTCGAGACCCAGAGCCACACCAGGAAGACGACCACCCCCGCCAGGGAGCCGTAGAGCTTGCCGTAGGTGCCGAAGCCCGAGGCGTACAGAGTGAAAAGGCCCGAGGAGACGAGCCAGAGCAGCGCGGCCAGCAAGCCGCCCGGCAGGCTGCGGCGCCAACCGCGCTCCGAAGGCGGCGCGTTGCGGAAGAGCACGAGCACCAGCAGGACCACCAGACAGACCAGAGCGGGCCATTTCAGGACACTCCAGACCGCCTGGCCGGCGTCGCCGACCCCGGCGCGACGTCCCACGGCCTGGACGAGACCGCCGCTCAGGACGAGCACCAGCGCACTGGCGGTGAGCAGCGCGAGCAGCGAGACGGCGGTCATCAGCACACGGTGCGCCTTGCGCCACGCGGGCCGCGTGTCCGGCACGCCGTGCATCGCGTGCAGCGCGCGCCGGAAGACGGCCGCGTAGCTGGACGCGGACCACAGCGCGCTGACGGCGCCGCCGACCACGACCGTCACCGCGGCCGATCGCGCGCCCGCCATCTCGCTCAGCGCCTCGTTCAGGGCGCTGCCCGACTGTGCGGGAGCCCAGTCGGTGACCTCGGCTATGAGGGTCTGCGTCGTGCCGGGGCTCACCAGGCTGATGAGGCTGACCGTGACCAGGAGGGCGGGCAGCAGGGCGAGGATCGCGTAGTACGTCAGGGCCGCGGCCCAGTCCGACACGTCGTCGTTCCACATGGCCACCGGAGTGCGGCGCAGCGCGGCACCCCGCCGTGCCCACGGGGAGGGGGTTCCGGTCCGCCCGGCGGGGGCGGGCAGCGCGCCCGGCCCGTCCGAGACGCGGGCGGATGCCGCGCGCGCGGGCGTCGCGGAACTGTCCATGGGGCTACTCCTCGTTGTGTGTTGCAGGCGGCGCACTCGCCACCTTTCCCGGCTCGACCCCTTGGACACGCGCCGCGCGGTTCCGTCACGCGGATGCGGGCGGAAAGCAATCTTCCCCTTCCCGCCACCCGTGGGTTAAAGCGGGTCCGCGCACGTCAACGCTGAGCGGAAGTTGCCGTTCTATGACATAGGGGACAGGGCTGTGACGCGGACGGGGGCAACGGGCGCGGGGTGTCGCGGGTCGTAAGGGGCGTAGGTGTCAGCAACAGGCAAGCTGGCCTTTCCGAAACGGGGAGTTGACGATCATGAGCGTTCGTATGAGCCGAGGACTGTGTGCCCTGGGTGCCGCGGTGGCCGTGGCGGGTGTGGTGGCCGGTACGAGCCCGGCGGCCGCCGCCGGCTCGCCCCGGTTCCTGGCGCCGTCCGAACTGCCGCCGCACGCGACCTCGGCGTGGACGGCGGGACCGGTGACCGCAGGGCAGCCCGACCCGCTGCCGATGTGCGTGGGGGAGGCCCTGCCGTCGATCTCCGTGCACCGCTCCTACCGCACGGACCTGGACACCGGCGCCCTCCAGGTGACGGTCGTCGAGCGCAGCGAGCAGCGTGCCAAGGACTTCGCGGCCCTGCTGCGCAAGAACCTGGACGGCTGCGCGGAGAAGCTGATGAAGCAGGACCCGGAGATCACCGCGAAGCAGAAGTACTACGGGAAGCTGAACGTCGAGGAGGGTGCGCACGTCTACGGCGTCCACACCGAAGCCTCGTGGGGAGCCAACGACATCAACATGTTCTCGGTCGGCCGGGACGGCACCACGGTGACGCTCGTCAAGTGGGGGCAGATGGGCAACTTCGCCAATGCCCAGGTGGCCGACTTCAAGGCCACGACCATCAAGGCCGTCAACAAGCTGTACTGACGCACGGCTTCACCGGTGCCGCCCATCGATCCCTTCGGTGGGCGGCACCGCTGCGTCGGGGGGTTCATCCGGTCGCGGGGGTTCATCCGGTCGTGGTTGCTGTGGCATCGCTCGTTCGCTTCGCCCGGATTCCGACCCCCTACTTCCAGCCAGAATAAGGTTAGGCTAACCTTCACGCCGTGAGATCAGGTGAACGCGCAGGTAGCGCCACACGTCCGCGCGGTCACGAACTGTCCGCCGAGCACATGACCGTGTCGTACGACGGCGTCGATGTCGTGCACGACGCGGCCCTCCAGCTCAGGCCCGGCGAAGTGACCGCCCTCGTCGGCCCCAACGGCAGCGGCAAGTCGACGCTGCTGCGCACCGTCGCCCGCCTCCAGGACGCCCGGCACGGCACGCTGACCCTCGACTCCGGCACGGGCGACGCCGCCGACGGCTTCGACCTCACCGCCCGCCAGTTCGCCCGGCGCGTCGCCCTGCTGACCCAAGGCCGCCCCACGCCCGGCGGCCTGACCGTCCGTGACGTCGTGGAGTTCGGCCGCTACCCCTACCGGGGCCGCTGGGGACAGGCCGACACCGGGGGCGCCGCCGTGGTGGACCGGGTGCTCGTCATGACGGGCGTCGACGGCTTCGCCGACCGCGCCGTCGACCAGCTCTCCGGCGGGCAGTTGCAGCGGGTGTGGCTCGCCAGCTGCCTGGCCCAGGAGACCGGCGTGCTCCTCCTCGACGAGCCGACCACCTACCTCGACCTGCGCTACCAGATCGAACTCCTCGACCTGATGCGTGACCTCGCGGACGACGGCGGCATCGCCGTCGGCGTCGTCCTGCACGACCTCGACCAGGCGGCCGCCGTCGCCGACCGGATCGCCCTCCTCGACTCCGGGCGCATCGTCGCCGACGGTGCCCCCGAAGACGTACTGCGGCCCGAGCGCCTGTCCGACACGTACGGCATCCGCATCGAGGTCGACACAGACCCCCTCACCGGCCGGCTGCGCACCCGCGCGATAGGCCGCCACCACAGCAGAAG
>NZ_JBNNJZ010000262.1:0-11176 GCF_050270335.1 Streptomyces sp. NPDC059900 | reverse complement strand
CCCCTACGAAGAACGCGAATCCCGCGCCCAGCAGCAGGCCGATGAGTACACCGTGGGTCATGAACTCCTCCCCTGCCGTTCCCCGCGCATCAGCGCCACATCCAGTCCGGCATTGACCAGGTCGTCGAAGGTCTCTAGGCGCAGCGGCGCCCCGGGCACGGCTCGCCGGTCCGGGCCGGGCCGGTAGACCTCGTTGGAGACGATCTGTGCACCGTCCGCGTCCACGACCTCGCGAATGGAGTCGATGGCACGTCGCCCCCGCACGTCCCAGCCCAGGTGGACCACGAAGTGCACGGCGGAGGCGACCAGCAGGTTCGTCGCCTCCAGCGACAGCCGCTCCGGAGACTGGGCGGCGTAGGCGGCGAGCTTGGTGAACACCCCGCGCGAGGTGGAGGCGTGGATCGTGGACAGCGAGCCGTCGTTGCCCTGGCTCATCGCGTTGCACATGGGCACGACTTCCGCGCCACGGATCTCCCCAACGATGACCCGGTCCGGGGACATCCGCAGCCCCCAGCGCACCAGCTCCGCTTGATCGACCGCGCCCTCGCCTTCCAGGTTCGCCTCGCGCGCCTGCAGGGCCATCACGTTACGGTGCCCCTCGGTGTCTTCGTGGAGCCCGAGTTCGAGGGTGTCCTCAATGGTCACCAGCCGTTCGTGCGGTGCGATGACCGAGGCCAGTCCCCGGGCCACGGTGGTCTTCCCGACGTTGGTTCCACCGCCGATGATGATGTTCTTGCGGGCCAGCACCAGCGCGGACAGGAACGCCGCCATCGGTCGGTCGCACACGCCAAGACGATCGACCAGGTCGTCCATCGACACCCGCTTGAAGCGGTGCCTGCGGATCGTCAGGCCCACCCGGTGCGAGAGGGCCATCACCGCGAACAGTCGGGAACCGTCCGGCAGACAGACGTTCAGGCTCGGCGAACCCCGGTCGAAGCGCCGTTCCTCCAGGCCCGACCGGGCAGCGATCTGGCGTACGAGGTCGATGAGTTCTCCGTCGGAGGCGGCCACCGGGGCACGCTGCTCCTGGCTGCCGTCGGCGTAGCGGACGAAGACCTGGTCAGCGCCGTTGATCTGGATGTTCTCGATGCGCTCGTCTGCCAGGAGTTCCTGGAGCGGGCCGAGGCCGAACAATGCCTCCATCACCGAGCGTTCCAGGGCTTCTCGCTCACCGTCCATCAGGGTGGGCTTGCCTACCCGCAGCCGCCCCTGGTTGTGGGAGGCGATCTCATCGGCGAGCAGCTTGCGCGCCAGTACGCGTCGTTCACCGCTGCTCTGCACGGGCAGCCCGGCCTCACTTCGGGAGTGCGCGAATCCCGTCAGGGTCCGGGCGATGTTCTCCCGGAATTTTTCGGCGGCGTGCTGCTCTTCCAGAGTGCTGTCCATCACGGCATCTCGCTCCTCTGCACAGAAGGCAGCGCTGCGGGCCAGCCGGGCGGCTGCGGGGGTACGGCTGGGGAGCCGAGCTGTGCGAGCTCGCCGCACAGCCCGCCACGGCCCGGCTCGCTGTCGGCTCCGTTCAGTTGGCGGGCCAAGGCGACGGCTGCCCGGGGCAAAGGAGCGCGGCCCCATCGCCGGGGAGTCATGTGGGCGGCGCCGACCAGAGCTGCCGCCGCGCGTGCATCCTGCGGCAGCACATGGATCTGGGCCTGCTCCATCCGCAGGGCCTGGGCGATGTCGGCCTCGGAGTAGCGGCACTCCCCCATCACCACGAGCTCTGGCCGGAACGCCTCCAGCCACTCGGGACGTGCCGCGACGTGCGCCAGCGCATCCGCCTCACCCCGGGCGACCAGCACCACCCGGTCCGCCAACCGCGCCAGCTCCTCCGACGGAGCACCGCCCAGGCGCCCCAGATCAAGCAGCACCACCCCCGCGCTGTCGCCGCCCCCGCGCAGCACCGACGGGCACGCCGCGACCTCCGTGACACAGGGCGCAGCCTGCTGCCCTCCCGTCGGGGCCACGACAACCCGCAGGCTGCCCGCGACGACCTGCGCACAGCCGTCCAGTTCCCCGGCGCCCCTCTCCGTGCCGCCGTGCCGGGCGCCGGCCGCCAGCGCGAGCAGCCCCGCCGAGTCCGGCAGGCCGAACCGCACGGCGAGATCTCCACCGTCGGCATCCGCCTCCACCACCACCGGCCGCGCCCCGCCTCCCGCCGGCCAGGCCGCGGCGAGCGCCAGGGCCAGCGTGGTCACCCCCGGTGCCCCCTTGAACGATCCGAGGGCCACGATCTGCCGCATCACGACACCTCCTTCACCGACTCGCTCAGCACCGCGATCCGCGGCTCGGGCATCTGCGCCACCCGCCTCACCGCCGCACCCTCCACCAGCACGGTCACCGCCCCCTTGCCGGACGCCGATTCCGGCCGCCCCACCGCGTTGACCACGCCAAGCACCGGATCAGGAAGCTTCGCGTCTTCGTCGGCTGCCGCACGCCCGCCCGGTTCGAGGCCCGGCACGACGGCCACCCGCTGCCCGCCCGCCAGGCCCGCAGGCAGCATCCCCGCCTCTACGCCGACCACAGCCAGCGCCAGCCCTTGGGGAGGAAAGCCCGCCCTGTCCCCCACCTGTCCGGGCGCGAGCAACTGCCTAGCGGTCAACGGCACCACAGCACGCCGCCCGACGATCGCCCCGCGCCGCTCAGCCGCGACGACCTGGTTGGCGTCATCCACTCCAAGTCGTACGACGCCGACATCACGGCCTTCGATCACCTCGCCCGCAGCAACCGGCCGCACCACCGACAACACCGGCTGCCGCTCCCCCGCATTGCCCACCAGCCACGCCGCTCCGCCCGCACACGCCACCGCTCCCGCCACACCGAGCGCGACCAAGCCCGGCCGCCAACGCCGCTGCATCCCCACCGGCCCGGCACTGGAAGGCGGCTCGTCACCCGGCGGCCGCGGTGGTTTCAGCGTCCCCCACGTGCCGTTCGCGCCCGCAGGCCTGGAAGAAGACATAGAGGTACCCACACTCCACCCCACTTGATCAATGAGAGACTTTGCGGCGCCGACCTGGCGCCCCCTACACCCGCCCTGCTGCAGGGTCAGGACACGACCAACGCCTGCGCCTCAGCCACCCGCAACGACATCTGCGCTTGCGTCTGCAGCCCCGGAACAGTCCCCTGCTCGCCCCCGCCGTGCCACTCCACATCCCAGGTAACGGTCACCGAAATCGTGAACGCCTCCTCCGGCTGCCCCGCCGACGACCGCGCATAGGTGTGTCCACAGTCCGGAGACTCAGATTCCGCCGCGTACTTCACCGAATACGCAGTCCCTGCCCCCTTGCACATCACTGTCGTGCCATCGCCCATGCGCCACGTAGCGCTGCGCGGTATCGCCGTAGCCGTAACTGACACACCCGGCACCTTCGCGGTCTCCGACACCGGTTTCCACATCACCCGGTCCAGCCACATCCAGGTCGGCACCCGCACCAACTGGGCATATGTCTCATCGGGATTGGTCCGAATTTCCGGGTCGGGCAGCACCAACTCCCGCACTGCCTGCTGTGCCACGACAGCAGGCTCCGGACGAGCTCCGCCGCCCTTCTTACCGCCCGCCGGCTCCTTGTCACCCGGTTCAGCGAAGTTCTGCCCAGGCAGGGGAACACCGCGCGGACCGTACATCTGGCCCGGCCGACGCTTCCACTCCATCGCGCCACTTCCAGAACTCGCACCTCCGCGCGTCGCCCCCGCACCCCCGGAAGCAGAGCCCGGAGCAGGGTTCCCGCGAGACGGAGGACGCGCTTTGCTCGCCGCACCGACGCCACACTTTCCGGCATGGCACTTCACGCCAGTGCCGAGATCCATGCTGGGGTCCGGTTCAGCGCTCGCCCGAGTTGGCGCAGCCAGCACCCCGAGCATTGCTGACGCCACAACGAAGGCGGCCATGGACTTCGCCAAGAGACGCGGCCTCAGTCCATGCATGACCCCGCCTCCCCCCAGTAGAGCTCGGAGACCATCCACTTTCCGGATTTGAAGGCGACGGTCGCCTCTGTGTGGTAGTGCGCACCCGCGACGCCATCAGGGGAACTAGAGGGCTTGACCTGAACCCACTTGGAGCCGTCAACGCAGTCCAACAGTTCGAACTCGTTCTTGCCCGACTTCACCACCGTCGGGGCAATGCTGGCCGCACCCCGGTTAGTGACCCCCTTCTCACGGGCCTGCTCCATCATGTAGCGCAACAGACTGAGGCCATCGCCCTTGGCGTGGTCGTTTAGGCGAGGGTGCTTGGGGTCGGACGTACGCGAGGCGGCTGCGGCGTCCTCCCACATCGCCCGGTACGCGGCAATCGCATTGCTCTCCCCTGCGCGCACAGGAGACGGCGACAGGGAGGGAGGAAGCGATGAAGGTGCTTTGACGGCCTGTGAAGCGTTCACGTGCTGTGGGCCAGGCGAGTGCCCCGTACAAGCACTCAGACCAAGCGCCAGCCCTGCGGCGCAAAGCGCCGTAGCCGCCCAGCGCGTTCTCTTCTTCGTCATACGCCCCCGCTCTCACCAGCCACGCATCACACAGAGTGCCCGAGTGATCACCATGTGGTGGACCCGTCATGCCCCAGGATCGCGGTGGGTTAAACGCACTGCGGAAGGATCGCCTCCCTTTCACCCTTACGGTGCGGGCCCCGTCAACGCAGACCAAGCACAGACACCACAACACGTATGTAGAAAACCTGAGTTGACGGTTCCAGAGGGTGCATAAGCGGCCGTATAGACCCAGCGTTGAGAGAGTGCGGCGGACGTCAACTCGAACGACGCCCGCCGCACTCCCTCAGCTACTGCACGAACTTACGTCCACCCAGATGCACTTACCGCCCGAGGTTCGGCGAACGCCCCAATTCCCCTGGCTGAGATAGTTCACGATCCCCAGACCTCTCCCCCGCTCAGACAGGGACTCGCACAGGGCGTCCAGACCACCGCCCCGATCAATCTCCTGGGGCTCGAAAGGCACGGAGGAGAGGGCCGAGGTCACCACGGGCATCCGGCAACACCCGTCATGCACCTCGCAGAACAGTTGCCGCGCGGTGTGCCGCAGGCAGACCGCGTACGGCCCACACGCATGCTCGACGGCATTGGCCACAAGCTCGGACACCGCGAGCACAGCGTTCTCGGCGACGTCTCCGGGTACTTCAAGCCTGGCGAACTCGACGCACACAACCGCACGCGCTTGCCCTACCGGATTCTCAACCCCTGCGCCCCAGCTGTACAGCTGCCGAGACACGGGCGCACCTTGACCCGCAGTGGGATTCATCGCACACCTCCGCGCTGCGCGTGACGACCGCTTCCCACCCGGCGATGACGACCGGGCCCGCGGCGAAAGCACACGCGTACGTCCTCCAGCGCGCACGCGGCCGAGACGGACAGCGTGCTCAGCAAGAGCGCACCGGTAAGTGGCAGAGACAGAAACATGGCGGCCTCCCGTGGTCGCGGCATTGGGCCGCGCCCACCACACCCCCCGCTCGAACAAGAGCGGAACGCTCTGATCCGAAGTGATCGACACTGCCGAAGTGCTCACCGACCAGCTCCGAAGACGCCCGAAGCGCTCTCCGACTCCGCCGCAATAACAATGGTCAGGACACAAACCCACGCCAGGTCGCCCCTCAGCACCGCCAGGGACGGTGGCGAGCCGTAGTCCCTCACCGGCCACCGACGTGATGGTTCGAGCGCCTGTGCGGCATGGCTCCGCCCGGCGCGTTGTGCACCGGTCCGGTCGGGCGAGCGTGAAGGGCCTGCAGACAGTGCAGTCGTCAGGGGGTGGAGCGGGCTGCCAGGAGGAGGGCAAGAGGGCCTGCGGGCAGCAGGAAGCGTCCGCGCTCGGCCTCCTGAAGTGCAGTGTCGAGCGGCCACCAGTCCAGCTTGAAGCCCTGTTCGCTTTCGGTGAGTTCTTGCGCGCCCAAAGTGAGCTGCTGGGCCAGGAACAGGTCGATGCGGGCCGTTGAGGCGAGCGTCATGGCGTAGCTGCCCAGGTGTTTCCAGGAGGAAGCGGTGACGCCGGCCTCTTCCTTCAATTCACGGCGGGCGCAGGTGGCCGCGTCCTCGTTGTCCTCGCGACGGCCGCCCGGTAGGAACAGGTATTCGCCGCCGTGTTTGGGAAAGTGCGCGCTGAGGATCGCGACGTGGTGGTCGTCGTCGACCGCCGCGACCACGGAAGCGTCGCGCGTGGGTGCATCGCTCATGGGCGGTGAGCGTAGCGGTCATGGCTGGACCCAAGCGGCATACGGCACGGTGGTCACGCTGGGATGCACGATGCCCCGGCCGTGAAAGCCGTCGTCGCCGTAGGCGTCTCCGTGGTCGGCGCACATGATAATCAGCCACGATCGGGCAGCGGTGAGCTGATCGACGAGCCGGCCCAGGTGCGCATCGGCGTAGGCCAGCGCCGCTTGTTGGGAGGAGACGGTGTCGGTGCTCTGGCCGAGGTAGTGACCATGCGGGACGTGCGTTGCGCTTACGTTGATGAACAGGTAGAGCGGCCGGTTCGCGTATTGCTCGGCAAGAGCGAGAGCCTGGTCGACCTGGTGCCGGGTGGAGTCCGGCTCGGGAGAGCAGAACTCAGGGCGCCAGTGGTCTTCGTCGAACAGGTCGGGCAGCACGCTGCCGAGCGGTGTCTCCCGGGAGAAGTAGGTGACGCCTCCCACGCACACCGTGCGATAGCCGTGGGTCTTCAGCCCTTGCAACAGGTTGGGGGCGTCGAACACGAAGGTCCGCTCGTCGACTTCCTTGAAGACCGGGGGACGGCACTCCCACAGGCGCGGCGGCTGGCGGGGCGTTGGCAGCTTGGGCAGGAAACCGGAGAAGAAGGCGGTGTGGGCGGGCAGCGTGAACGTGCCCGGCGTCCACCGGCGCTCCCACCGTCCGGCGGGCAGCAGCCGGGCCAGCTGTGGAGTGCGGCCCTCGCCCAGGGCGCTCTTGGCGACGTCATAGCGCAGTGAGTCGAGCGTCACGAACAGGATCGGGAGGCCGGTGGTCACGATGTGCGTAGCATCGATCGCACCGGTCGCGTGGGGCGCGGTGTTCATCGCGCGGCCTCCTCACGGTAGTCGAGCACGCCGCGCGCGCCGTCGTTGACGGGGATCGGGACGTGGTCGGTGTCGATGAGGGCGCGGATGCGGTCGAGGCCGGACCGTTCTGTCAGGCGTTCGCCCAGCACGTCGTACAAGGTGATGGTGACCGTGTCGTCCTGGCTGGTCGTGATGTAGGCGCAGACGGCGTTCTCGTCCTTGCGGACAGCCAGCAGGCCGTCCTCATCTACCGCGCCCACCAGGACGGTGGTGTGGCATCTGTAGTGCTGGGCGTTGACGGCGCCACGGGCGAAGCGGGTTGCGTATTCCGTGCTCACCGGGTGCCCGTCGTGTCCGACCACGGCCCGGGAGGCGCCGCGCGTGACGACCAGGCAGGAGCCGAGCCACCAGGCGACACCGGCGTGGATCTGGTCGGGGTGGGTGCCGCTGGCGCCGCTTCCCGTGATGACGGCGGTCGTGTCGATGGGGTTAAGCACGGGAGCGCTCCAGGGTGTGCTTGATCTCGTGGGCGAGTTGGTCGGGGGTTTTGCCGTCGGTGCCGACCCAGACCGCGCTCGGGTCGGTGGCGGCGACGGCCTCGAAGTTCCATAGCAGTTGCTTAAGGCGGCCGGGCACCGCGAACAGGTCCCGGTCGTCCTGCTTGACGTCCTGCTTGGCGTGGAGCCGGGCCTTGAGCGTCTCCTCGGAACAGCGCAGGTAGAAGGTGACGGTGGGGCGGGCCACGTAGGGCAGGAACGGGGCGGCGAGCTGGCGTACGTGTTCGAGTCCGATGTTGTGGACGGCGGCGTGGCAGGCGATCACGGAGGACTGGTAGCGGTCGGCTACCACCGGGCTGATCTGCCGGGCGGTGCGGACACGGTCTGCGGCGTGCAGCAGGCCGGAGAGGTAGAAGGCGAGCTGGGGCAGCGGGGCGAGACGGTCGTTGACCGTCTTGGACCAGTCGTTGTGCGGTTTGGGCAGGGTGTGCAGGTGCGCCGCCTTAAGCTGCTGAGTCAGCAGCCGGGTCAGGGTCGACTTTCCGATGCCGGAGACCCCTTCGAGAACGATGAACGGCAGCTCGCTGTCTTCGTAGGTGCGCGGCCGATAGGCGACGGGCAGGTCGTTCACGTCACAGGGTTCCTTCCGTAAAGGCGGTGATGTGGCGGGCGACGGCCGCGGTCAGGGCGAGCGGGTCGTCGAGGTGGGTGCGCAGGTCAAGGCGCAGGTCCTCGCGCAGAAGGCAGGGTTGAAGGCCACCTGCCTGGTCGACGCGCAGCGCCCAGAAGCCTTCGATGCACTGGGGGCGCAGCGGGCAGGTGCCGCACTGGCCGACGTGATGTCGCCCGAGGTCGCGGTGGATGACGTCGATCTCGACGCCGTCGATACGAAACACCCGACGCCCCTGCCCGACCCCGGCGATCTCGGTGTGCTCCTGGCTGGTGAGGCTGCGCAGGTAGCGGATAAGACCGTCGGCAGACACGGCTGCCGACGAGCCGGACGCGTTGTAGTCGGTGTCGACGAGCTCGATGAACTGCACTGGCATCCTGCGTTCGAGCGCGTAGTCGAGAATCGGCAGAACCTCGTGCTCGTTCTGACGCTGTAAGAGGCAGTTCAGCTCGACACGAGGAACGATTTCCCGAGCCGCTTCGATGCCGTCGAGGATGGCGCGGATGCCCTTGTGGACCTTCGCGATCTCCATCAGCGACTGGTCGGAGAAGTAGTGCAGCGACACCTTCACCTTGTCCAGCGGGGTGCGGGCCAGCCACTCCTGGTTGCGGCGCAGCAGTAAGCCGTTGGTGATGAGGGTGTAGGAGGCGTCCGGGGCGGCGGACGGCAGTGCCTCAAGGACAGGGCGGGCCCAGCGGGAGGTGAGGGGCTCGCCGCCGGTGAAGTACACCCGCTTGAGTCCGGAGCCCATCAGGCTGGTGATGGTCTGCACGTACGCGGCGGCATCGAACTGCCGCTCTCGGGGCTTCTTGCTGTGATCGCAGTGGGCCTCCGGCGGCGGGACGTCGCCTTCGTTGTGGCAGAACCAGCATCTGGCGTTGCAGTGCGGGGTGAGGGAGACCCGCAGCTGGCCGCGCAGGGCGGCGAAGTTATGCAATGCCGTGTAGTCGACGTCGCTGGTCGCCGGGATCGGCGTGGGGAGGTTAAAGGGTACGGGCATGGGAGCCTCCGGAGATCGGGGAGCGGGGCCGTGTGCGCCGGGCAGCTGCGGAACTGGATGGGCTATGGCATCTCGGGCACGGGCGACTTGCCTCATGGAATCGATCGCCCAGCGGCTTCCGCACCCGCTGCAGCTCGTCATCCGCCCTGCGGGAGATCGGCACTCCGGCATCCGCGGGCGTGTGAAGTCCGCCCTGGATCGGATACGCCAGGAGATCGCGGCATAGCTGGACACGGGTCCCTCATGCGCTTGGCCTCTCGTTATATGGGGCCAGGGCAGCTGCGCGGCTGCCGGCATCGGAGGGGAGGAAGACTGGGCGCGCGCTGAACTCGTAGTGGGTGCTGCCCTCTCTGACGAGGTGCACGTACATCTCACCAACCGTCAGGGAGGTCACCGCTTCGCGTGCACGGCCACGGTCACTCAGCCAAGAGAGAACGGCGGCTGCAGCGTGCGGCTCCTCCATCTGCCAGACCGCATGACGGGCACGCCAGCGCAGCCACGCCAGGGCGCGCGCAGGCGTCTGCGCGACGTGGCCGGCGATCTGGAAGGCCCGTAGCGGAGGGCCGAAGCTCTGGTCGTATCCGTTGAACTCGGCCCAGTATCCGGCGGCGTGCTGCTGCGGCGCCGTGGTCCAGTGGCTGCGCATGCGATTCATGGAGCTTTCACCTCGCTCACGCAGATCTCGAACCACACGCTCTTGCCGATCGGCCCGGGTTCGACACCCCAGCGGTCGGCGAGGCTGTCGACGAGCGCGAGGCCACGGCCGGACAGGGCAGACCAGTCGGGTTCTTTCTGCACGGGAAGTTCGTTGCTGGTGTCTTCAACAACCACCCGGATACGGTCGACTTGGTGCTGGAGGGTGAGGACGCAGTACGGGGAGCGGGTGTGCCTATCGACGTTGGCGAGGAGTTCGTTGACGCAACAGACCACCGAGTCCGCGAGCGCCGCCAGCCCCCACCGCCGAACGTGAACCGTCACGAGACGACGTACCACCGTCAACACGTCCGGATTCGCCATAAGTTCTCGCCGGTACTCCTTCGTGCCTGCCTCGGCCATGCCGTTCGCGCCTCCGCCGACTCCCGGGTCAACATGGCACCAGTTCCTGCACGGCTGGTTCATCACTGATTTCTCCATCGACATGAGCCAGCAGGTCGAGGAGGTCGGAGCGCACCCGGCGGATGCAAAGCCGCAGGCGCCCCCGCTGGCCGGGGTCGCCTTCTGAAGCCTGGTCATGCACCTATCGCACCGCGTGGCGACGCCCTCGACCAGGGGAATCCGGAGGGGGAAAAACCTGGCAAGGGGGGAAATCCGAGGGGGATTTGAGGCCATGATTGGAATCCGCCCACCGCCAGAGGTCACACTCATGCCAGCAGATGCGTTCGCCGAGCTGCTTCTCCGGCTCAGGAAGGAAGCGGGCCGGAGCCAGGAGCAGCAGGCAGCCGCTATCAACGCCGTCTCCGGTCGGGACACCGTGACCCGCCGCGAGGTCAGCCGCTATGAGAATTTTGACAACGTCCCGACAAACCACACGCTTGCGCACATCGCAGCGGCCTGCGGCGTCCCCTTCGAGGAGCTGCAGCTGGAGGCCAAAGCCGCCCGCACCAGGCGCAGGCAGGAGTACGTCCGTGAAGTGGAGGACCTGGACGACGTGAAGCGCCGCACGCTACTTGGAAGTGCTGCCATCGGTGCAGCCACCGCTGCCGAACCCTGGGGGCGACTAGCCTGCGCCCTCAGCAAGGGATCCAAGATCGATGCGACCTCTGCGGCGGCCCTCATCGATCGAGCCGCTGAACTACACGTGCAGGAGCTAAATCTCAGCGCCCGTCGCTTGCAGAGCACAGTCGAGTCGCACCTCGACGCGATCACGGCCGCTCTGCCGCGCGCCGGCGAGCATGAACGGGCCCTGACCATCGCCGCCGGGGAGACCGCCGCCCTGGCCGGATGGGTGGCGTGGGACTTGGGAGAGCACGACAAGGCCGGCGCCTACTACAAGGTCACATCGGAGTGTGCACAGACCGCAGGTC
>NZ_JBNNJZ010000261.1:0-11176 GCF_050270335.1 Streptomyces sp. NPDC059900 | reverse complement strand
GACGCATCCTCATGGGGAACAACATGTCGTTCATCGGCCGTGACATGGCTGTCGACCTCGGGACCGCCAACACGCTGGTGTACGTCAGGGGTCGGGGGATCGTTCTCAACGAACCGTCCGTCGTCGCCATCAACACCAACACCGGTGGCATCCTCGCTGTCGGCGCCGAAGCCAAGAAGATGATCGGTCGCACGCCGGGCAACATCGTTGCCGTGCGACCGCTGAAGGACGGCGTCATCGCCGACTTCGAGATCACCGAGCGGATGCTCCGCTACTTCATCCTGAAGATCCACAAGCGGCGGTACCTCGCCCGTCCGCGTGTCGTCGTCTGTGTGCCCTCCGGCATCACCGGAGTGGAGCGCCGCGCCGTCATCGAGGCCTCGTCGCAGGCCGGCGCGCGTCAGGTGCACATCATCGAGGAGCCCATGGCCGCGGCCATCGGTTCCGGCCTGCCGGTCCACGAGGCCACCGGCAACATGGTGGTCGACATCGGCGGCGGCACCACCGAGGTCGCGGTCATCAGCCTCGGCGGAATCGTCACGGCACAGTCGATCCGCGTCGCGGGCGACGAGCTGGACAACGCGATCATCCAGCACATCAAGAAGGAGTACTCCCTCCTCCTCGGTGAGCGCACGGCCGAGCAGATCAAGATCACCATCGGTTCGGCGTACGACATGGACGCCGACGAGCACACCGAGATCCGCGGCCGTGACCTGGTCTCCGGGCTGCCCAAGACCGTCGTCATCTCCGCCGCCGAGGTCCGCAAGGCCATCGAGGAGCCGGTCAACGCGATCGTCGACGCGGTCAAGACCACCCTCGACAAGTGCCCGCCGGAGCTTTCGGGTGACGTGATGGACCGCGGCATCGTTCTCACCGGAGGCGGCGCCCTGCTGCGCGGCCTCGACGAGCGTCTGCGTCGCGAGACGGGCATGCCGATCCACATCGCCGAGGACCCGCTGGACAGCGTGGCACTCGGCTCCGGCAAGTGTGTCGAGGAGTTCGAGGCGCTCCAGCAGGTCCTGGACGCGTCGCCGCGCCGCTGACAGTGGCGTGAACCCGCTGAAAGGGTGTCCGCCGTACGAGTGCCTGTCACCTCGTGCGGCGGATCGTTGATATAGAGGGCTTTAAAGGGCACGCACAGATGCTCGCAATTCCACGGATTTCCAACTGAGGAAGGCACGGCCGCCGCACGTGAGGGACACACGAGAGAGCCGGCTGCTCCTGGTGCTGCTGATCGCCATCGCGTTCGCTTTGATCACGGTGGACATCCGCGGTGGCGAGGACTCGCCGGTCGACGGTGCCCGCCAGGCCGCCGCCACGGTGTTCGGCCCGGTCGAGGACGGCGTGTCGTCCGCCGTCGACCCGATCGGCAACGCCATCGGCGCGGTACGCGACTCCGGCGACCGGCATGACCGGATCGCAGAACTCGAGCGTCAGAACGCAGCGTTGAAGGCGAAGCTCGGCAGCGACGACCGCAACCGCAGCCGGGTCAGACAGCTGGACAGCATGCTCAAGAGCGCCGGCGCCGGTCAGTACGGCATCAAGGGCGCCGAAGTCATCGGCATAGGAGCGGCCCAGGGCTTCTCCTGGACCGTCACGATCGACGCGGGCGCCAACGACGGACTCAAGCGCGACATGACCGTCCTGAACGGCGACGGCCTGGTCGGCCGCGTCACCACGGTCGGCCCGAGCACCGCGACCGTCCTGCTCGCCAACGACCCCGACTTCACCGTCGGCACCCGCATGGAGAAGACCGACGAGCTCGGCTTCGCCACGGGGCAGGGCGACCGCCCGCTCTCGGTGCAGATGCTCAACGGCAAGGCGAAGATCAAGAAGGGTGACCGGCTCGTCACCTTCGGCTCGCAGAAGGACAAGCCGTTCGTGCCGGGCGTACCGGTCGGCGAGGTCGTCCGCGTAGACCCGTCCGGCGGCGACCTGACGCGCAACATCTACATCAAGCCGTACGTCGGCTTCACCAAGCTGGACATCGTCGGTGTCGTCGTCGAAGCGCCCCGTGAGGACCCGCGCGACACGGTCCTGCCGAAGAAGCCCGCCAAGCCGAAGCCGACCCCGACGGTCACCGTGACGGCCACGCCGTCAGGGCAGCCCCCGGCCGACGACGCCGACAACGGCAACGAGCAGTAGGAGCACCGGAACCATGCGCTTCAACCGAATCCTGCTCTCCACCACCCTGGTCGTCGTCGCCCTGGTCATCCAGGTCAGCGTCCTGGCCCGGCTCCAGCTGCCGGGTGCGGTGCCCGACCTGGTGCTGCTCACGGTGCTCGGCCTCGCCCTGGTCTACGGCCATGTGGGCGGCGCCCTCGTCGGCTTCGGCGCCGGGCTCCTCGCGGACCTGGCCCCGCCGGCCGACCACGCCGCCGGGCGGTACGCCCTGGTCCTGTGCGTCGTCGGCTACCTCGCGGGTCTGGCCAAGCCGGAGACCGGACGGCTGCGGTCCGCCACCGGGCCGCTCGTCGTGGTCGTCGGCGCCGCCATCGGGTCGACCCTGCTGTACGCGGGCGTGGGCTCCCTCGTCGGGGACACCGCCGCCCGCCACGTGGGCCTGGGCGGGCTCCTCTTCACGGCCGCCCTGTACGACCTGCTGCTCGCGCCCTTCACGGTGCCGCTGATCATCGCGCTCGCCCGGCGCGCCGAGAACGACCCGCTGGGGGAGACCTCTCCGGCGACCAAGGCCACGGACGTCTCGGCCGGCTGGCTGTCCTCCGGGACCGGCCTGCGTATCGGCAACCAGCGCGGGGGCATGCGGATGAAGGCGGCCAAGGCACGCGTCGCGCGCGCCGGACGCATCAAGGGGGTCAAGCGCCTGTGACCGCAGCGCAGTTGGCCCCGTACACGACCGGTCGCGCACACAGGTCGGTCGTGTACACGTACTACTCGTACACACACTGAGAGGGGGAGGAAAGCAGTGACCAACATCCCCGAGACCGGACGGACCCCAAGAGTCCAGATCCGCCTCATCGTCATCCAGATCCTTGTGCTCTCCCTCCTCCTCACCCTCGGCGGGCGCCTCTGGTACCTCCAGATCCGCAACGGCGAGGAGTACGCGGAGGAAGCCTCCGGCAACCACGTCCAGCAGGTCGTCGACCCCGCCGTACGCGGCTCGATCCTCGACGCCCGCGGCGTCCCGATCGCCGACAACGAGACCCGCCTCGTCGTCTCCGCGTCCCGCACCGACCTGATGAAGATGAAGGACGACGGCAAGGCGGCCCTCGCCAAGCTCGCCGACGTCCTCGGCATGACCGCCAAGGAAGTCTCCGACAAGGTCCGCCTCTGCGACTCCAAGACCCCGCAGCCCTGCTGGAACGGCTCGCCCTACCAGCCGATCCCGATCACGGACGAGGCCTCCCCCAAGCAGGCCCTCCAGATCCGTGAGCGCGCGGAGGACTTCCCCGGCATCACCGCCGAGCCCACCGCCGTCCGCCGCTATGCCGCGCCCGGCAAGTCCAACACCGCCCAGGTGCTCGGCTACCTCTCGCCCGTCACCGACGACGAGATCAAGAAGGCCGAGAACACCGACTCGCCGTTCCTGCGTTCCGACCAGGTCGGCCGCTCCGGCCTGGAGCGCACGTACGACGCGCAGCTGCGCGGCAAGGCCGGCGTCACCCGCTACGAGGTCGACAACCTCGGCCGCGTCATCGGCAAGGCCAAGGACGACCCGGCACAGCCCGGCGCGAACGTCGTCACCAGCATCGACGCGCGCGTGCAGGCGCTGTCCGAGTACTGGCTCAACGACGCGATGAAGAAGGCCCGCCAGGAGTTCGACAAGAACACCAACGAGAACTACAAGGCCGACGCGGGCGCCGTCGTCGTCATGGAGAACAAGACCGGACGCATCGTCTCCATGGCGTCCAACCCGAGCTACGACCCGAACGCCTGGGTCGGCGGCATCTCCGGCAAGGACTACACGCAGCTCACCGGCAAGAAGTCCAACTACCCGCTCCTGAACCGCGCCATCCAGGGCCAGGCGGCCCCCGGCTCGATCTTCAAGGTCATCCCGACGACGGCGGCGGTCAACGCGGGCTACGACTTCAACGGCAGCTACCCCTGCCCCAGCTCGTACTCCATCGGCGGCCAGACCTTCAAGAACTTCGAGTCCCAGGGCCACGGCAGCATCAGCCTCGGCCAGGCCCTCGAGGTCTCCTGCGACACCGTCTTCTACAAGCTCTCGCACGACCAGTGGGCCAAGGACGGCGGCAACAAGCCGAAGAAGGACGCCAAGGACTGGTTCTACAAGACCGCCCACCAGTTCGGCCTCGGCAAGGAGACCGGCATCGACCTGCCGAACGAGGTCACCGGCCGCGTCCCGGACCGCCAGTGGAAGAAGGACTACTGGAAGGCCAACAAGGACGGCTGGTGCAAGCAGGGCAAGAAGGGCGGTGACTACGTCGAGAAGATCGCGTACGAGAACTGCCTCGAAGGCATGAAGATGCGCGCCGGTGACTCCGTCAACTACTCCATCGGACAGGGCGACACCCTCGTCACGCCGATACAGATGGCGACGATCTACTCCGCCATCGCCAACGGCGGCACCATGTACAACCCCACGGTCGGCAAGGCGATCATCAGCGCCGACGGCAAGCAGGTCCAGGAGATCGCGCCGAAGTCGCACGGCAAGCTGCCCATGGACAAGAAGACCCGCGACAACATAGACGGTGCCCTCGCCGACGTGGCCACCAAGGGAACGGCCGCCTGGCGGTTCGGCGGCTGGCCGCAGGACAAGATCCCGATGCACGCCAAGACGGGTACCGCCGAGGTCCACGGCAAGCAGACCACCTCGTGGTTCGCGACGTACACCAAGGACTACTCGATCGTGATGACGATCTCCCAGGGCGGTACGGGTTCCGGTGCTTCGGGACCCGCCGTCCGCAAGATCTACGACGGCATCTACGGCCTGGACGACGAAGGCAAGCAGAACATCAAGAAGGCGCTGCTGCCCGAGCCGCAGAAGAACCTGCCGAAGATCGAGACCGACGGTTCGATCGACTCCCCGAAGATCAAGCCGTACAAGCCCGAGGCCCCCAAGCCCTCGGAGCAGCCGCAGGAACTGGCGGGCGCGCCCGCGAACGGGAGGCGCGACTAGTGGCCGGCAACAATGGCTTCTCCGTCTCCGGCTACGGGCCCGAGCGCTCCTCGATGGCCTCCCGGGTGTTCGCCCGCGATTCGCTGGTGCGCAGGCTGGACTGGCCGATACTGCTCTCGGCGATCGCGCTGTCCGTGATCGGCTCCGCGCTCGTCTACTCGGCGACGCGCAACCGCACCGAGCTCGTCGGCGACGACCAGTACTCCTTCCTGATCAAGCACGTCATGAACACCGGCATCGGCATCGCCCTGATGGCGGGCACGATCTGGCTCGGCCACCGCACCCTGCGCACGGCCGTGCCGATCCTCTACGGCATCTCCGTCTTCCTCGTCCTGCTGGTGCTCACCCCGCTCGGCGCGACCATCAACGGCGCGCACGCGTGGATCGTGCTCGGCGGCGGCTTCTCGCTCCAGCCCTCCGAGTTCGTGAAGATCACGATCATCCTCGGCATGGCGATGCTGCTCGCGGCCCGCGTCGACGCGGGCGACCGGGACCACCCCGACCACCGCACGGTCCTCCAGGCCCTCGGCCTGGCCGCCGTACCGATACTGATCGTGCTCCTCATGCCCGACCTCGGGTCGGTCATGGTGATGGCGATGATCGTCCTCGGTGTGCTGCTCGCGTCGGGCGCCTCCAACCGCTGGGTCTTCGGGCTCCTGGGCACGGGCGCGGCCGGCGCGGTCGCCGTCTGGCAGCTCGGCATCCTCGACGACTACCAGATCGCCCGCTTCGCGGCCTTCGCCAACCCCGCGCTCGACCCGGCGGGCGTCGGCTACAACACCAACCAGGCGCGCATCGCGATCGGCTCCGGCGGGCTTTCGGGCACCGGCCTCTTCAAGGGCTCGCAGACCACCGGGCAGTTCGTGCCCGAGCAGCAGACGGACTTCGTCTTCACCGTCGCGGGCGAGGAACTCGGCTTCGCCGGTGCGGGCCTGATCCTGGTCCTGCTCGGCGTCCTGCTCTGGCGGGCCTGCCGCATCGCCCGCGAGACGACCGAGCTGTACGGCACGATCGTCGCCGCCGGGATCATCGCCTGGTTCGCCTTCCAGTCCTTCGAGAACATCGGCATGACGCTCGGCATCATGCCGGTGGCCGGTCTGCCGCTGCCCTTCGTCTCGTACGGAGGATCATCGATGTTCGCGGTCTGGGTGGCCGTCGGCCTATTGCAGTCGATCAAGGTGCAGCGGCCGATGTCGGCCTAGGCCGGCAGGAGGTCTGCCGCGCGACCGCGATCGCGTCTAGATTCGGTTCATGGCGGAGACGAAGCGCGAGATCGAGCGGAAGTACGACGTCGGTGCGGACGCGGCACTGCCCGACCTGACCGGAGTGGCCGGGGTCGCGGATGTCGTCCACAAAGGCGTCGTCGAGCTGGACGCCACCTACTGGGACACCCCCGACCAGCGCCTCGCCGCGTCGTCCGTCACGTTGCGCCACCGCACCGGCGGCGCCGACGCGGGCTGGCACCTGAAACTGCCGGTGGCGCTCGCGGACGGCGTGCGGGACGAGATCCACGCCCCGCTCTCGCCGGACGTGCCGCGCTCACTGCTCGGCCTCGTCCGTTCGCGTGTCCGCGAGGCCGAACTGATCCCCGTCGTGCGCCTGTTGTCCGCCAGGGACCTGCGCCACCTCGTCGACGAGCGGGGAGCGCTGCTCGCCGAGGTCAGCATCGACGGAGTGGTCGCCGAGCGGCTCACCGGGAGCGGCGCCACCGCGGAGTGGTCCGAGGTCGAGGTGGAGCTCGCGGACGACGGCGATCCCGCGCTGCTCGACAAGGTCGAGAAGAAGCTGAAGAAGGCGGGCGTGCGCCGCTCCGACCTGCCGTCGAAGCTGAGCAGGGCGCTGGCGGAGACGGCGGACGCGCCGCCCGGGGAGAACGAGGCGCGCGCGGCCAGGAGCAGGAAGGCCGACAAGAAGGCGGGCAAGAAGGCAGGCAAGAAGGAGGCCGTCGCCGAGGCCGTCAAGGAGGCCGTCGGCGACGGGACCGGGACCGCCGGTGACCATGTCCTGGCCTACCTCCGCGCCCAGCGCGACGCGCTCGTCGCCCTCGACCCCGACGTCCGCCGCGACCTGCCCGACTCCGTGCACCAGATGCGGGTCGCCACGCGCCGCATGCGCAGCGCCTTCAAGTCGTTCCGCAAGATCCTGGACCGCACCGTCACCGACCCGATCGGGGACGAGCTGAAGTGGCTCGCGGCAGAGCTCGGCGTCGACCGTGACCAGGAGGTCCTGACCGAGCGGCTCACGTCCCGCATCGGCGCCGTGCCCAGGACGCTGCTCCTGGGCCCCGTGCGCGGACGCCTGCGCATCTGGACCGTGGCCCGCCGCAGCGGCTCCCGGCGCAGGACCGTCGCCGTGCTCGACGGCAAGCGGTACCTCGCGCTCCTCCAGTCCGTCGATGCCCTGCTCGCCGACCCTCCGCTGCGCCCGGCCGCCGCCGCACCCGTGGGCAAGGCGCTGCCCAAGGCCGTGCTCAAGGACTACCGCCGCCTCGCGGCCCGCGTCGAGCACGCCCTCGAGCTGCCGCCGGGCGAGCAGCGTGACGTGGCCATGCACGAGGCCCGCAAGGCCGCCAAGCGCGCCCGTTACGCGGGCGAGGCGGCGACGCCCGCCCTCGGCAAGCCCGCCAAACGGTTCGCCAAGCGGATGAAGGCCGTCCAGAGCGTGCTCGGCGACCACCAGGACAGCGTCGTCGCCCGCGACGCCCTGCGCACCCTGGCCATACAGGCCCACCTGGCGGGGGAGACGGCCTTCACCTGGGGACTTCTGTACGGGCAGGAGGAGGCCGCGGCGGCGGACAGGGAGCGGGAACTGCCGGAGGTGTGGGCCGAGGCGTCCAGGGCGAAATTGCGGGCGGCTCTGAGCAGCTGACCGCCGGGGTACGCTTGATGGTCACCCCTGCCAGCTCATGAGAGACGCCGAGATGCCTGTCGAGTCCGTCTTCCCACGCCTGGAAGCGCTTCTCCCGCACGTCCAGAAGCCCATCCAGTATGTCGGCGGAGAGCTCAACTCCACCGTCAAAGACTGGGACGCATGTGACGTCCGCTGGGCGCTCATGTATCCCGACGCGTATGAGGTAGGGCTGCCCAACCAGGGCGTCATGATCCTCTACGAGGTACTGAACGAACGCGAGGGCGTCCTCGCCGAGCGCACGTACAGCGTCTGGCCCGACCTCGAAGAGCTGATGCGGGAGCACAAGGTCCCGCAGTTCACCGTGGACAGCCACCGCCCCGTCGGCGCCTTCGACGTGTTCGGGCTCAGCTTCTCCACCGAGCTCGGCTACACGAACATGCTGACCGCCCTGGACCTCGCGGGCATCCCGCTCGAGTCCAAGGACCGCACGGTCGACGACCCGATCGTCCTGGCCGGAGGCCACGCCGCCTTCAACCCCGAGCCGATCGCGGAGTTCATCGACTGCGCGGTCATCGGCGACGGCGAGCAGGCCGTGCTCGACATGACCGCGATCATCCGCGAGTGGAAGGCCGAGGGTCGCCCCGGAGGACGCGAGGAGGTGCTGTTCCGCCTCGCGCGCACCGGCTCCGTCTACGTCCCCGGGTTCTACGACGTCGAGTACCTCCCGGACGGGCGCATCGGCCGCGTCGTACCGAACAAGTCCGGTGTCCCGTGGCGCGTGTCCAAGCACACCGTCATGGACCTGGACGAGTGGCCCTACCCCAAGCAGCCCCTCGTGCCGCTCGCGGAGACCGTCCACGAGCGCATGTCCGTGGAGATCTTCCGCGGCTGCACCCGCGGCTGCCGCTTCTGCCAGGCCGGCATGATCACGCGCCCCGTGCGGGAGCGAAGCATCACCGGCATCGGCGACATGGTGGAGAAGGGCCTCAAGGCGACCGGCTTCGAAGAGGTCGGCCTGCTCTCCCTGTCCTCCGCTGACCACACGGAGATCGCGGACGTCGCCAAGGGCCTCGCGGACCGGTACGAGGAAGACAAGATTGGCCTCTCCCTGCCCTCGACCCGCGTCGACGCCTTCAACATCGACCTGGCGAACGAACTGACGAGGAACGGCCGCCGTTCGGGCCTGACCTTCGCCCCCGAGGGCGGCTCCGAGCGGATGCGGAAGGTCATCAACAAGATGGTCTCCGAAGAGGACCTGATCCGCACCGTCGCGACGGCGTACGGCAACGGCTGGCGCCAGGTCAAGCTGTACTTCATGCTCGGCCTGCCCACCGAGACCGACGAGGACGTCCTCCAGATCGCGGACATGGCGGCGAACGTCATCGCCAAGGGCCGCGAGGTCGCGGGCAACGACATCCGCTGCACGGTCTCCATCGGCGGCTTCGTGCCCAAGCCGCACACGCCCTTCCAGTGGGCCCCGCAGCTGTCGTCGGAGGAGACGGACGCCCGTCTCGCCAAGCTGCGCGACAAGATCCGCGGCGACAAGAAGTACGGCCGCTCGATCGGCTTCCGCTACCACGACGGCAAGCCCGGCATCGTCGAGGGCCTGCTCTCGCGCGGCGACCGCCGCATCGGCTCCGTCATCCGCGCCGTGTACGAGGACGGCGGCCGCTTCGACGGCTGGCGCGAGCACTTCTCGTACGACCGCTGGATGGCCTGCGCCGAGAAGACGCTGCCCGACTTCGGCGTGGACGTCGACTGGTACACCACGCGTGAGCGCACGTACGAGGAAGTCCTGCCCTGGGACCACCTGGACTCCGGTCTCGACAAGGACTGGCTCTGGGACGACTGGCAGGACTCGCTCGACGAGACCGAGGTCGAGGACTGCCGCTGGACCCCCTGCTTCGACTGCGGCGTCTGCCCGCAGATGCAGACCGAGATCCAGATCGGCCCGACCGGCAAGAAGCTCCTGCCGCTGTCGGTGGTGAAGTAAGTGACGCGGCCGGAGCCGGTGGCACGGGCAGGTGCTGCCCGCCTCGCCCCGCCCTCCGGCCGCGTGCACCTCTCCTTCATCGCCGCGATGGAGGAGTTCCGCGCCGAGGGCCGCGGCGGCGCCGACGACGACACCACGCTCGGCCGCACCCTGCGTGACTACGGCGACAAGTGGCACGACCCCGTGGTCTTCGAGCGCTACGTCGCCGAGGTCCACGAAGCCGTGCATCCCGCCGAGCCGCTCGCCGTGCCCGTGACGACCCTCTGGTACGCGGACGGCAGCCATTACCTCGGCCGTCTCGCCATCCGCCACAACATCGCCACACGTTTCCTGCGCGAGTACGGCGGCCACATCGGCTACGACGTACGCCCCACCGCCCGCCGTCGCGGCCACGCCACGGCGATGCTGATCGACAGCCTGCCGCACGCCCGCGCCCTCGGCCTGGCCTCTGTCCTCGTCACCTGCGACACCGACAACACCGGTTCGCGCAAGGTGATCGAGGGCGCGGGCGGCGCGTTCGAGGACGAACGCGGCGGAAAGCTGCGTTACTGGATCCCGACCGGCAACTGACGGCGACCGACCGCCGCCGGACCGAACCAGCACCCGCCACTGACGCGTCTAGGACGGCATGGACCTGGAAAAGCGGCCCCCGCTCGACGAGCGCGGGCCGGAGCAGTACCCCGCACCATCACAACCGCAGGCCGAGGGCTGTCTCGCCGTCGCGATCCGGATCCCGGTGCGGATCGTGGTGCTCGTGCTCGTCGTGCCGGTGCGCCTGGTCTGGGACGCGCTCGCCGTGTGCGGCCGTTTCCTGTACCTGAGGGGACTGCGGCCGGTGGGGCGCGCATTCGCCTGGCTGGGCCGGACGCTGATCGTGACGCCGCTGAAATGGCTGATGGAGCGCGTCATCACGCCGATCGCGCTCGGCGTCACCACCGCCACGGAATGGCTGCTCAAGGCGGTCTTCGTGTGGCCGTGGGTGGGTCTTTGGCGCTATGTGTTGGCGCCGGTCGGCAAGGGGCTCGGGTGGCTCGGGCGGATGCTGGTCGTGGTGCCCGCCGTCTGGCTGTACGCATCTGTCCTCACGCCGGTCGGGCATGCGATCGCCTGGCTCGCGCGGGGCATCGCCGCCGGGGCCACGGCGGCCGGACGCGGCATCGGCGCCGCTGTGGCGTGGCTGCTCAAGGCGGTCTTCGTGTGGCCGTGGGTGGGTCTCTGGCGCTATGTGATGG
>NZ_JBNNJZ010000260.1:0-11214 GCF_050270335.1 Streptomyces sp. NPDC059900 | reverse complement strand
CGAGCCGCTTGTTCTTGAGGGACTCCGGGACGTCGCCCTTCACGATGCGCTGGGCGAGCCCTTCGACGACGGCGGTCTTGCTGACGGACCTCTCACTCGCGGACTGCCGCGCATACCGGCCCGAACTGCCCGACTTCGACGCCTTCTGGGCCCGCACCCTGAGCGAGGTCCCCGCGGCAGGCGAAAGCCCGCTCGCGCCGCCGCTCCCGTGCTGCTCTCGATCGCGATGATGGACGGGATCTGTCCGCCCTCCACCTGCTGCACCGCCTACCACCACTGCGCGGGCCCCAAAGACGTGCGGGTCTGCGCCTTCAACGGGCACGAGGGCGGCGCGGCATTCCATCAGCGAGAGCAGCTCGCCCGGGTGCGTTCCCTGCTCGCGGGGCGGGCCGGCCGCGCCTGACCTGCGGCACACCGATCCCCCTGATGCACGAGTCCTCCGAGAAGAGAGAGATCCCCCATGCAGCGAAGAGTCCCGTTCGCCCTGCTTTCTGCCGCGGCCCTCGTCATCACCGCGACCGGCACCGCCCACGGCGCCCCCGCCGCCACGGGCGATCTGATGACACAGGACCTGACCGCCAACGGAGTGGGCTCGCCCTACTACCGCATCCCCGCCCTGACCACCTCGACCGAGGGCACGCTGCTCGCGGCCTACGACGCCAGGCCCACCCTCGGCGACCTGCCGGGCAACCTCGGCGTCGTGCTGCGCCGGAGCACCGACGGCGGTGCTACGTGGAAGGCGCAGCAGGTGGTGCGCAAGGACGCCGCGCCCAAGGGGCACGGCGATCCGAGCCTGCTGGTCGACCGCACCACCGGCCGGATCTTCGTCTTCTACGCCTCCTCGGTGAACCAGGGCTTCGCGGGCTCGGGCACCGGCAACGACGAGAGCGACCCGGACATCCTCCAGGCCGACTACAGCTACTCGGACGACGACGGCCTCACCTGGACCCACCGCCGTATCACCAAGCAGATCAAGGACCCCGCCTGGGCGGGCATGTTCGCGGCGTCGGGCGAGGGCATCCAGCTGCGGCACGGCCCGCACAAGGGCCGGCTGATCCAGCAGTACGCCATCCGCATCAACGGCGCCAACTACGCGGCCAGCGCCTACAGCGACGACCACGGAGCCACCTGGAAGATGGGCAATCCGGTCGGCCCCGGCGGCGACGAGAACAAGACCGTCGAGCTGTCCGACGGCACGGTCATGCTCAACAACCGTTCCAAGCCCTACCGGACGATCGCGTACTCCTCCGACGGCGGGGTCAACTACACCCCGTTCAAACAGGACACCGAACTCACCGACCCCGCGAACAACGCCTCGATCATGCGATACAACCCCGGGGCCCCTGCCTCGGACCAGCAGTCCTCGTGGCTGCTCTTCAGCAACACCGAGGACGCCACGACGCGGCGCAACCTCACGGTGAAGATGTCCTGCGACAACGGCGAGACCTGGCCGATCAGGAAGGTCGTCGACCCCGGCAGCGCGGCCTACTCGACGCTCACGAAGCTGCCGGACGGGCGCATCGGACTGCTCTACGAGCGCGGCGACTACGCCCACATCACCTACGCGTCCTTCGACCTGGACTGGCTCGCCGGCACCTGCGCCGACATCACGATCGCGCCGCCCACGGCCCTGAAGGCGGGCGCGAGCGCGGAAGCCGAGGTCCGGGTGGTCAACCGGATGGACAAGCGCCGCGCCCGCGGCACCGTCGACCTCACCGTGCCCGGCGGGTGGACGACCCGTCAGGTTGCCGTGCCCGCACTCGATCCGGGCGAGGGCGCCACCGTCAGGGTCCCGGTCACCGTGGCGCCGGACGCCTCGGGCAGCGTCGAGCTCACCGCCACCTATCGGACCGGCGGCAAGCGGGCCTCGGGCAGCGCGACGGTGGCGATCACTTCGTAGCCGGTTCCAGGCGGGTACGGATGCCGTCGAAGTGGGTCCGCATGGCACGCACCGCGCGTTCGCCGTCGCCCGCCGCGACCGCGTCGACGATCTCGCGGTGCTGCGCGCAGGTGACGGACGGATCCTGGTGGCCGTCGTCGAGGTCTTCGCGTACGCGGTCCATGGCGGCCCAGAACGCGTCGAGGACCTCGCTCAGCAGGTGGCTGTCGAGCGAGGCGTAGAGCGCGAGATGAAAGGCGCGGTCGGTGGAGCGCGCCACCGTGCCCTCGCGCGCCTCGGCCTCCATCTCGCCGACCAGGGCGCGCAGTACGGCGAGGTCGTCGGCCGGTATCCCGGCACAGACCGCGCCGACCAGGCCCGCCTCCAGGGCCTCGCGCACCTTCATCAGCTCGAAGAGGCCCGGCTCGCCGAGCCGGTGGCGGACGGCGGCCCGGAAGGCCAGGCCTTCGGCGAAGGGCGAAAGGGACAGCGAGCCCACGAAGGTGCCCGAGCCCCGGCGGATCTCGACGACGTTGACGGCCTGGAGCGCCTTGAGCGCCTCGCGCACCGACACCCGGCCGACCCCGAACAGCTCGGTCAGCTCGGTTTCCGTGGGCAGCGGGTCACCGGGGGCCAGCCTGCGTTCCAGGATCAACTCCTTCAGCTGGCGCTCGGTGTCCTGGGCCGTGGTCGGGCGAGCCACAACATCCTCCTGAGGTGCGATTGCCCCTTGACCGGTGGCGGGAGCATCTGTTTAAGGTGAGGCAAGACGTAGGACATCTTACGTCCCATGTTCCGGTCCGCGCCATCGCGGCCATCGCGGCCATCGCGGCCTTCGCGACGGGCGGCGGACCGATGTCTTCACCTGAGCTGGAGTCCTCACCATGTCTCTGTCCGCACCGCTGCGCGGCGTCGTCCCGCCGGTCTGCACCCCCCTCGACACCCGCGGAGAGGTCGACACCACCTCCCTCGCCCGGCTCGTCGACCACCTCGTCGACGGGGGAGTGCACGGCCTGTTCGCCCTCGGATCCACCAGCGAGGTCGCCTACCTCACCGACGAGCAGCGGTCCACGGTCCTGGAAACCGTGGTCAACGCCGCCGACTGCCGCGTCCCGGTCCTCGCCGGCGTGATCGACACGACGACCGCACGCGTCGTCGAACACGCCAGAGCCGCCGCAGCCCTCGGCGCGGACGGCCTCGTCGCGACCGCGCCCTTCTACACCCGCACCCACGAGAAGGAGATCGCCGGGCACTTCCGCCGCCTGCGCGCGAGCGTGGACCTGCCGCTGTTCGCGTACGACATTCCGGTGGCCGTCCACAGCAAGCTCTCGACCGGACTGGTGCGCGCCCTGGCCGAGGACGGCACGCTGGCCGGGCTGAAGGACAGCAGCGGCGACGAGGGCGGACTGCGCCGACTGATCGTCGAACTGGGCGGCCGCGAGGGCCGCGCGCAGGGCCCCGCCCCGCTGTTCAGCGTGCTCACCGGGTCCGAACTGACCGTGGACGCCGTCCTGCTCGCCGGTGTCGACGGCGTCGTGCCGGGCATCGGCAACGTCGACCCGGCCGGATACGTACGCCTGTACGAGGCCGCGCGGGCCGGGGACTGGGCGCTCGCCGCCAAGGAGCAGGAGCAGCTCGTCGAGCTGTTCGGCATGGTCGACGTGGGGCCGGAGGCGGACATGGGCCGCAGCTCCTCCGCGCTCGGCTCGTTCAAGGCCGCCCTCCAGCTGCTCGGCATCATCGAGTGCGGGGACACCGCCTTCCCGCAGATCCAGCTGTCCGCCGAGTCGGTCGCCCTGGTCGCACAGCGGCTGCGCGCCGCCGGTCTGCCGCCGGTCCGATGAACTCCGGCTCTTCCGCAGGGGCCGCGCTCATAGGCCTCGACCTCGGCGGCACGAAGATCGCTGCCGCGCTGGTCGGTGCCGAGGGCACGGTGCTTGCCCGGCACACCCGGCCGACCCCGGCCGGCAGCGGCGCCGAGGCCGTGCTCGACGCGCTGGCCGCGGCCGCCGCCGAGGTCGACCCGGGCCGCCGCGCCTCGGCGCTCGGCATCGCGGCCGCCGGGGTCATCGACCCGCGTACCGGACGGGTCACCAGCGCCACCGACTCCATCGGCGGCTGGGCGGGCACGGCCCTGGCCGCCGGGCTCGCGGACCGCACCGGACTGCCGGTGGCCTGCGACAACGACGTACGGGCCACCGCGGGTCCGGAGCTCGCGGCGCTGGATCCAGAACACGGATCGCTGCTGTTCGCCGCGATCGGCACCGGCGTCGGAGGCGCCGTCGCCGTCGACGGGCGCATGCTGCACGGCGCCGCGGGCATCGCGGGCCACCTCGGCCATGTGCCGAGCCCGCAGGCGGCCGGTCTTCCCTGCACCTGCGGCGCCACCGGACACCTCGAAGTCATCGCGTCCGGGCCCGCGATCACCGCCCACTACCGGCGGCTCACCCACGCCACCGCGGACCGCCTGGAGACCGTCGCCGCGCGGGCCGCGCAGGGCGACGCGGACGCCGTCCACGCGATCACCACCGGCGCCGTCGCCGCCGGACAGGCGCTCGGCGGACTCGCCAACACGCTGGGCCCCGATCGGGTCGTCGTCACCGGCGGCGTCCCCCGCATCGGCGCCCTGTACACGGACGCCCTGGCCGCGGCCTTCGCCGCGGAACTGATGCCGCCCCTGCGCGGCCTGACTCCCCGGGGCCCGCTGCTCGGCGCCGACGCGGCGGTCCTCGGCGCCGCAGCCCTCACCGCAAGCCTGCCCCTCCACCACCCCGGAGCGCTCCGATGACCACGCAGCAGAAGAAATGGACCGCGCCCGAACTGGCCGCCGCGCTCCGGGGCAGCCTGATCGTCTCCTGCCAGGCACCGCCCGGCGACCCGATGCGGGAGACCGGCACCCTCGTACGGCTCGCGCGGTCGGGGGCCGCCGGGGGCGGTGCCGCCATCCGCGCCAATGAACCCGAGGTCGTCGCCGCGATAGCCGCCGCCGTCGACCTGCCGGTCATCGGCCTGTGGAAGGACGGCGACACGGGCGTCTACATCACCCCGACCGTCCGGCACGCCCTGGCGATCGCGGAGGCCGGAGCGGCCGTCGTCGCCGCCGACGCCACCGGCCGGCCGCGCCCCGACGGCTCGGCCTTCGCCGATCTCGTCACCGCGGTCCACGCGGCAGGCGCGCTCGTCATGGCCGATGTCTCCACGCTCGACGAAGGCATCACCGCCGCCGCCCGGGGCGCCGACTTCGTCTCCACCACCCTGTCCGGCTATGTCCCCGGAACGCCCCGGCAGAGCGGCCCCGACCTCGATCTGGTCGCCGCCCTCGCCGCCGCGATCGACGTCCCGGTCGTCGCCGAAGGCCGCATCAACACCCCCGCGGAGGCCGCCGCCGCCCTGGAGCGCGGCGCGCACTGCGTCGTCGTCGGCACCGCCATCACCGCGCCCACCGCCCTGACCGCCCGCTTCGCCGCGGGCCTCGCCAAGCACTGACCTGTCCCTCTAGGCGACCGGCCGCTCAAGGACGAGCGCCGCCCCGCATCATGGAGTCACCGTGCAGACCTCATCACCCGCCAAGCCCCGCTGGTACCGCGAGATCAGCGGCAGCCAGTGGAAGTCGTTCTTCGCCGCCTGGATCGGATACGTCCTCGACGGCTTCGACTTCGTCCTGATCACGCTGGTCCTCACCGAGATCAGCGACGAGTTCGGCCTGAGCACCGTGCAGGCGGCCAGCCTCATCTCCGGCGCGTTCATCACGCGCTGGCTCGGCGGCGCGATCCTGGGCGCCCTCGGCGACCGCTACGGCCGCAAGGCCTCCATGGTGCTGAGCATCCTGCTCTACTCCCTGGGCACGTTCGCCTGCGGCTTCGCCTGGAACTACCACAGCCTCTTCGCCGCGCGCCTCGCCATCGGCATGGGCATGGCCGGGGAGTACAGCGCAAGCGCCACGTACGTCATGGAGAGCTGGCCCGCGAAGCTGCGCAGCCGGGCCAGCGGCTTCCTCATCTCCGGCTTCTCGGTCGGCTCGGTGCTCGCCGCGCAGGTCTACAACTGGGTGGTGCCCTCACTCGGCTGGCGGTGGATGTTCTACCTCGGCCTGATACCGATCGCCGTCGCGCTGTGGATGCGGCGCGCCCTTCCGGAAGCGGCCGAGTGGAGCGAGACGGTCGCCGAGAAGGGCGCCAAGCCCAACCCGTTCCGCCCGCTCTTCGCGACCCGTGCCAAGGCCACCGCCAACACGGCCCTGACCGTGGTCGCCACGCTCTCCCTCTTCCTGGTCTTCACGCCCGGCGGCGCGGGCATGGTGCCCGTCCTTTCCGTGGTCGCCGGCCTCTCCCTTGCCGCCTTCGCCGTCCAGCTCGGCGGCAAGCGCGGCTGGGCGCTGTACCTGTCGATGATCGTCACGCTGTTCTTCGCGTTCCTCTACTCCTGGCCCATCCAGGCGCTGCTGCCCACGTACCTCAAGACCGACCTGGGCTACAGCACCGACCAGGTCACCGACGTCCTCTACTTCGCGGGCTTCGGCACCATGGTGGGCTGCTGGGCCGCGGGTTTCCTCGGCGACCGGATCGGCGCGAAGAAGGCGTACGCGCTGACGCTCCTGGCCTCGCTCGCCTTCGTCTACCCCGTGTTCGCCGTGGACGACAACCTGCTGCTCCTCGGTGTCCTGCTGTTCCTGCTCCAGGCGACCAGCTTCGGCATCTCCGGTCTGCTCCCGCGCTACATCGGCGGCCACTTCCCCACGGAGAGCCGGGGCGCGGCGCTCGGCTTCACCTACAACGTGGGCGCGCTGGGCGGCGCCGTCGCCCCGGTCCTCGGGGCGCATCTCGCCTCCGGCATGGACCTGGGCCAGGCCCTGGCCGTACTGACGTTCGCGGGCACGGTGATCGTGGTGCTGCTCGTGGGCTTCGACGTACCGGCCCGGCTGAACCGGCTCACGGACCCGGACGGCGAGCGGGACCACCTGGCGGACGAGGCGGCCCAGCTGGCCAAGCCGGCGCAGCAAGCGGACGACCAGGCCTCGGAGCTGGGCGACACCGCCCGCACCTGACACCGGGCGCGAACACGGCCCGCACCCGGGACGGGCGCCCCGGCGCCCGCATCCCGGCCAGTTCCCGGCGGCGCGAGCACGCGATGCGTGGTGTTCTGGTTCCTATGAGCAGTCCCGAGGAGCAGACACACCTGAGCGGGACCGGCCGCGGCGCTCCCGCGGCGGAGCCCCACTCCAGCCGTCGCTGGTGGGCCCTTGCCGTGATCGCGCTCGCCCAGCTCATGGTGGTCCTGGACGCGACCATCGTGAACATCGCGCTGCCGTCCGCGCAGCGCGAGCTGGGCCTGACCAACGGCAACCGCCAGTGGGTCATCACCGCCTACACGCTGGCCTTCGGCGGTCTGCTGCTGCTCGGCGGCCGCATCGCCGACCTCATCGGCCGCAAGCGCACCTTCATCATCGGGCTCGTCGGCTTCGCCGCGGCCTCGGCGCTCGGCGGTGCCGCCACCGGACCGGCCATGCTCTTCGCGTCCCGCGCCCTCCAGGGCGTCTTCGCCGCGGTGCTCGCCCCGTCCGCGCTCTCCCTGCTGACGACCACCTTCACCGACGGCAAGGAGCGCGCCAAGGCGTTCGGGATCTACGGCGCCATCGCAGGCGCGGGCGGTGCCCTCGGTCTGCTGCTCGGCGGCATCCTGACGGAGTACCTGGACTGGCGCTGGTGCCTGTACGTCAACGTGCCCATCGCCGTGCTCGCCGTCTTCGGCGCCGTCTCCCTGCTCGAGGACCGGGTGGGACACAAGGAAGCCCGCCTGGACGTCCCCGGCGTGGTCCTGGGATGCGGAGGGCTCATCGCCGTCGTGTACGGCCTGAGCGAGGCCGAATCCCGTGGCTGGACCTCCGCGATGGTCCTCGGCCTGCTGATCGGCGGCGTCGTGCTCCTGGCGGTGTTCGCGTGGTGGCAGACGCGGACGACGCGCCCGCTGTTGCCGCTGCACATCGTGAAGGATCGCAACCGCGGCGGCTCGATGCTTACCATGGGGCTCGCCACGATCGGCATGTTCGGCGTGTTCCTCTTCATGACGTACTACTTGCAGAGCATTCTCGGCTATTCGCCGGTGAAGACGGGATTCGCCTTCTTCCCGATGTCGCTTGCCATCATCATCGGTTCGACGCAGATCTCGGCCCGGCTGCTGCATCACGTCCCGCCCCGGCTCCTGATGGGCCCGGGGCTGCTGCTCGCGGCGGCGGGTCTGTTCACGCTGACGTTCCTCGGCACGCAATCCAGCTACGCCGGGCACATCCTGCCCGGCCTGCTGATGCTGGGTCTCGGCCTCGGTCTCACCTTCATGCCGGTCATGGCGACGGCCACCGCCGGGGTGGCGCCCCGGGACGCGGGCGTCACGTCGGCGACGGTCAACACCGCCCAGCAGGTGGGCGGTTCCATCGGAACGGCGCTCCTGAACACCATCGCGACGACCAGCACCGCCACGTACCTCACGTCGCACCTCGCGGGGCCGGCCCGCACCGGCCGGCTCACGCCCGAGCGCAAGGCACAGATCGTCGACTCCGGAGTGGTGCACGGTTTCACCGTGGCCATCGGGTGGGCGGCCCTGATCATGCTCGCGGCATCGGTGGTCGCCTTCCTGCTGGTCAAGGCCCCCGCGCCGCGCCACCGCCAGGACGGTGCCGGGACGCCTGAGGTGACCTCGGTCTGAAGGGCCCGCAGCGACCTCGGGGTCTGCCGCCGATTTTCCGGTTCGGCGGGCTCCCTGCGGGCACCCGGTGACGCGAACCATGCGTCCGGCCGCCCCGGGAGGCGGGTGATCCGGCACGCCATTACGTTGAACGTGATCCGTCACGCGTCCGCTGGTGCCGCGCGCCTTCGTCGGGCCGGCCGTCCCCCTCGTAAGGAGCAGCCATGGGCGACCCCGCGGTGAACCCGGCCGCAGCCGCCGAACCCCCCTCCGAAGCCGAGCTCCAGGACCTCGAACGGTACTGGCGGGCGGCCAACTACCTCTCGGTGGGCCAGATCTACCTGATGGACAACGCCCTGCTGCGGCGGCCCCTCGAGGTCGAGGACATCAAGCCGCGGCTGCTCGGCCACTTCGGCACCTCGCCCGGGCTCAACCTGGTGCACGCCCACCTCAACCGGGTCATCAGGGCGCGGAACCTGGACACCGTCTGCATCTGGGGGCCCGGCCACGGCGGACCCGCGGTCCTTGCCAACTCCTGGCTGGACGGCACGTACACCGAGACCTATCCCGACGTCACCCGTGACGGCGAGGGCATGGCCCGGCTATTCCGCCAGTTCTCGTTCCCCGGCGGAGTGCCCAGCCATGTCGCCCCCGAGACACCCGGCTCCATCCACGAGGGCGGCGAGCTCGGCTACTCCCTCTCGCACGCGTACGGCGCCGCCTTCGACAACCCGGACCTCCTTTCGGTGTGCGTCATCGGCGACGGGGAGTCCGAGACCGGGCCGCTGGCCGCCTCCTGGCACTCCAACACCTTCCTGGACCCGGTGCACGACGGCGCGGTCCTGCCCGTCCTGCATCTGAACGGCTACAAGATCGCCAATCCGACGATCCCGGCCCGGCTGCCCGAGAGCCAGCTGGACGAGCTGATGCGCGGATACGGATACGAGCCCGTGCACGTCACCGGCGACGACGCCATGACGGTGCACCGGGACTTCGCCCTCGCCCTCGACCGCTGTCTCGACGCCATCGCCGATATCCAGCGCACGGCCAGGGCAGGCGGGGCCGCCGGGGACACAGAGCGCGGCAAGGACGCCCCCGCGCCGCGCTGGCCCATGATCGTGCTCCGCACCCCGAAGGGCTGGACCGGCCCCAAGACGGTGGACGGCAAACCGGTGGAGGGCACATGGCGGTCCCACCAGGTGCCCCTCGCCAACGTCCGCGAGAGTGCCGAGCACCGCCGCCAGCTGGAGGACTGGCTGCGCTCCTACCGGCCCGAGGAACTCTTCGACGAGCAGGGGCGCCCGGTCCCGGGGCTCCTCGACGTCGCCCCGCAGGGCACCCTGCGCCTGGGCGCCAACCCGCACGCCAACGGCGGGCTGCTCCTGCGCTCGCTGCCGCTGCGGCCGCTCGAGGAGTTCGCGGTCGACGTGGACAAGCCCGGCGACAGCGTCAACGAGCCGACCCGGGTCCTCGGCGGCTACCTGCGACAGGTGATGGCCGACACCGCCGAGCGGCGCGACTTCCGGCTGGTGGGCCCGGACGAGACCGCCTCCAACCGGCTCGACGCGGTCTACGACGCCACCGGGAAGGCCTGGCAGGAGGACATCCACGACGTGGACGAACACCTCTCCCGGCACGGCCGTGTGATGGAGATCCTCTCCGAGCACACCTGCCAGGGGTGGCTGGAGGGCTATCTCCTGACGGGGCGCCACGGGCTCTTCTCCTGCTACGAGGCGTTCGTGCACATCGTCGACTCCATGGTCAACCAGCACATCAAATGGCTGCGCACCACCCGCGAACTGCCCTGGCGTGCGCCGATCGCCTCGCTGAACTACCTGCTGACCTCCCATGTGTGGCGGCAGGACCACAACGGCTTCTCCCACCAGGACCCCGGCTTCATCGGACACGTCCTCAACAAGAGCCCCGAGGCGGTACGGGTCTACCTGCCGCCGGACACCAACACGCTGCTCTCCACCGCCGAGCACTGCCTCGCGTCGCGCGACTACGTCAATGTGATCGTGGCCGGCAAGCAACCCGGTTTCGACTGGCTGAGCCTGGACGAGGCACGCGAGCACTGCGCGCGGGGCGCCGGGGTGTGGACGTGGGCGGGCAACGAGACCCGCGACCGGGAACCGGACGTCGTACTGGCCTGCGCGGGGGACGTGCCCACCCTGGAAGTGCTCGCCGCCGCACTCCTGTTGCGCACCTACCTGCCCGAACTCGCGGTGCGCGTGGTCAACGTCGTGGACATCGCGCGCCTCATGCCGGAGGGGGAGCACCCGCACGGCATGCCCGACGCCGAGTTCGACGCGCTGTTCACCCGCGACAAGCCGGTCATCTTCGGCTTCCACGGCTACCCGTGGCTGGTGCACCGCCTCGCCTACCGGCGCGCGGTCCACCCGCACATGCATGTCCGCGGATACAAGGAGCGCGGCACGACCACCACACCTTTCGACATGGTGGTCGCCAACGACCTGGACCGCTTCCGCCTGGTCATGGACGTCGTCGACCGGGTGCCGGGCCTGGGTGTCCGCGCGGTCGAGGTGCGCCAGGCGATGGAGGACAAGCGGCTGCGCCACCACGCATATGTGCGCACCCACGGGGTCGACCTGCCGGAGGTACGGGACTGGTCCTGGCAGGACTGAACCGCATCCGGT
>NZ_JBNNJZ010000259.1:0-11215 GCF_050270335.1 Streptomyces sp. NPDC059900 | reverse complement strand
GTACACCCCTCAAGGAGAAACCGTGGCTTCCACCTCCGTGTCCATCGAGATCCCCGTACCGGCCGACCGCGTCTGGCAGCTCATCGGCGGCTTCGACTCGCTGCCCGACTGGCTGCCGTTCATCCCCGTCAGTGAATCCAGTGAGGGCGGGCGCGTGCGCAGCCTCAAGAGCGCGGACGGCGGCGTCATCATCGAGCGCCTCCTGACCTTCGACGAGCAGGCACGCACCTACAGCTACTCCATCCTCCAGGCCCCCTTCCCTGCCACCGACTACGTGGCCACCCTGGCGGTGCACGGGGTGCCGGGACAGGAGGCGTCCCGGGTGGAGTGGTCCGGCGTCTTCACGCCGGTGGGCGTCACCGACGACGAGGTCGTCGCCCTGTTCCACGGCATCTTCAGCGACGGCCTGGCCGCCCTGAAGCAGACCCTCGCCGTCTGAGAGGCGACCGCCCGCCGGACCCGCCGGAATGATCTACTGGACATCGGGGACAAGGCGGGGAGCAGGACCGGGGGCCACCCGAACGCACCGCAGCAGGAGGTAACACAGCATGCTCGTCGATCTCTCCGGAAAGACCGCCCTCGTCACCGGATCGACCCAGGGAATCGGGGCGGCCATCGCGGCCGGCCTGGCCAAGGCGGGTGCCACGGTAGCCGTCAACGGACGGACCGCGGCCTCCGTCGACAAGGCCGTCGACCGGTTGAAGGGGGAGCACGGAGCCGCGGAATTCCTGCGGGCTCCCGGTGACATCTCCACCGACGAAGGCGCAGGACAGGTCTTCGCCGCCGTCCCCCGGGCGGACATCCTCGTCAACAACCTCGGCGTGTTCGGTTCCGCACCGGCCCTCGACATCAGCGACGACGAATGGCGCCGCTACTTCGAGGTCAACGTACTGACCGCAGTCCGCATGATCCGGCACTACCTGCCGGGGATGAAGGACCGCTCCTGGGGACGGATCCAGAACATCGCCAGCGACTCGGCGCTCGTCACCCCCGCCGAGATGATCCACTACGGCACGTCGAAGACCGCGCTCCTCGCGGTCTCCCGCGGCTTCGCCAAGGAGGCCGCAGGGTCGGGCGTGACCGTCAACTCCGTGATCGCGGGCCCCACGCACACCGGCGGCGTGGAGGACTTCGTGTACGAGCTGGTCGATCGAGCGCTGCCCTGGGACGAGGCACAGCGGGAGTTCATGGTCAAGCACCGCCCGCAGTCCCTGATCCAGCGGCTCATCGAGCCGGAGGAGATCGCCCACATGGTGGTCTATCTCAGCTCCCCGCTGGCCTCCGCCACGACGGGCGGCGCGCTGCGGGTGGACGGTGGTTACGTGGACTCGATCGTCCCGTAGCATCCCGTGGCCATGACCTCCGTCACCGCGCCGCCCCGTAACGGTCCCGCGTCCCGCACCGGTCTCCTGCTCGGCGTCGACATCGGGACGTCCTCCTCCAAGGGCGTCCTGGTCCGTCCCGACGGCACGCTCGTCGCCTCGGCGCAGCGTGAGCACACGACGGCCACGCCGCATCCGGGCTGGTTCGAGCACGACGCGGACGGCGTGTGGTGGGCCGACTTCCGTTCCCTGGCACGGGAGTTGCTGTCCGCTCTTCCCGCGGGCGACTCGCTCGCGGCGATCGGTGTCAGCGGCATCGGGCCCTGCCTGCTCCCCGTGGACGAAGCGGGCGCCCCGGTCCGCCCGGCCATCCTGTACGGCGTCGACACGCGGGCCGGCGCGGAGATCGACGAGCAGAACGAGCGCTACGGCCCCGAGGAGATCATCCGCCGCTGCGGATCGCCCCTCACCAGCCAGGCGGTCGGCCCGAAGCTCGCCTGGCTGCGCCGCCGTGAACCGGCGGCCTACGGAGTCACCCGCCGCTGGTACATGGCAAGTTCGTATCTCGTGCACCGGCTCACCGGCCGGTACGTCCTCGACCACCACTCGGCGAGCCAGTGCACCCCGCTGTACGACCTGGCGGCCCGGTCCTGGATCGGGGAGCGCTGCGAGGAGATCGCCCCGGGCCTCCAGTGGCCCGAACTGGTCTGGCCCTCCGACGTCGTCGGCGCCGTCAGCCGGGAAGCGGAGGCGCTCACCGGCCTCCCGGCGGGCACCCCCGTGGTCGCGGGGACGGTGGACGCCTGGGCGGAGGCGGCCGGTGTCGGCGTCGCCGCTCCCGGTGACCTCATGCTCATGTACGGCACGACGATGTTCCTGGTGGGTGTCGTGCCGGAGCCGCTGACCAGCCCGCAGCTGTGGGGCACCGCGGGCGCGTTCCCCGGCACGTACTGCCTGGCCGGGGGCATGGCGACGTCGGGTGCGGTCACCGGATGGCTGCGTGACCTCACCGGTGCCTCGTACGGGCAACTGACCGCGGAGGCAGCCGGGTTGCCGCCCGGCGCCGAGGGGCTGCTGATGCTGCCGTACTTCGCGGGGGAGCGCACCCCGCTCTTCGACCCCGACGCGCGGGGGCTCGTGCACGGCCTGACGCTGCGGCACGGGCGCGGCCATCTCTACCGGGCTGCCCTGGAGGCCACCGCGTACGGCGTCCGGCACAATCTGGCGGCCATGACCGCGGCGGGCGCCGCCGCCGAACGCCTGGTCGCGGTCGGCGGCGGCGCCCGTGCGCTGTGGACCCGGATCGTCTCCGACGTGACCGGGCGCGAGCAGCACCTGCCCCGGCACACCATCGGCGCCGCGTACGGCGACGCGTTCCTCGCCGCGGTCGGCGCCGGGCTCGCGGAGCCCGGCGACATCGCGCACTGGAACCCGACGGTCGAGGTGATCGCCCCGGAGGCGACCGCCTCGACCGTCTACGACCGGCTCTACGGCCTCTATCTGGATCTGTATCCGTCGACCCGCGAGGCCGCGCACCGGCTTGCCGAGCTCAACTAGCCTCTGTGACTAGTTGTTGGTGGTGACGTGGACGTAGTCGACGACCAGTTGCTGCGGGAAGGTCGTGTTGCCGTCCGGGTCGCCGGGCCAGTAGCCGCCGACCGCGAGGTTGAGGATCACGAAGAACGGCTTGTCGAAGACCCACTGCTTGCCGCCCAGGTCGGCGGGGGTGCGGGTCTGGTAGACGTTGCCGTCGACGGACCAGGTGACCTTGTTCGGCGACCAGTCCACCGCGAAGGTGTGGAACTTGTCCGAGAAGGCCTCGCCGCCGGGCAGCGTGTAGCCCGCGCCGATGCCGCCCGAGCCCGAGTAGCCGGGGCCGTGCAGGGTGCCGTGGACGGTGCCCGGTTCGAAGCCGACGTTCTCCATGATGTCGATCTCGCCGCTCTGGGGCCATCCGACGCTGCCGATGTCGGCGCCCAGCATCCAGAACGCGGGCCACATGCCCTGGCCCTTCGGCACCTTCATCCGGGCCTCGACGTGCCCGTACGTCTGCGTGAACTTGCCCGAGGTGTTGAGCCGGGCGGAGGTGTACTCACACTTGCCGTACCAGCACTGGTAGTTCTCGGGGTTCTCCTTGCGGGCGGTGATGACCAGGTTGCCCTGGCCGTCGAGGGCCGCGTTCTTGTTGCCCGAGGTGTAGAACTGCCGCTCGTGGTTGTTGACGTTGTCGCCGGTCTCGATCTGCCACTTGCCGCCGTCGACCGCCGACCCGGCGGGGCCGTTGAAGTCGTCGGTGAAGGTGGCTGCCGCCGCGGCGGAGGTGGGGGAGGGGGCCGCCGAGGCTCCGGAGGGGAGTGTGGCCAGGGCCGAGGCGCAGCAGGCCAGGGCGACCGTGGAGAGCGCCGCACGGCGGCGCCAAGAGGTGTGCACTGTCATCACATCGCTTCACGTGGGGGTGGCGAGAGAGTGGGGGGTGCGTAGTGCCGGGGGTGCTGGGGTGTCCCGCGCGGGCTGTCAAGACGCGTGCATGACAATCCGACATCGAGAACTGAACGCGGCAAGTGATCAACCCCGCCGCTTTGTTCAGTACTTGATTTAAGGCAGCCCGCGGTGCGCCGTCAAGGAGTTGGTGCGTACCAACTCGCCGGAACCTCGCCGCAACCTCAGCGGCCCGCGCCCGTCGCGCGCGCCAGGTACGGCGCCGTCCGGCTCCCCTCGGCCCCCGCCACCGCTTCCGGCGGCCCCGAAGCGACCACGCGGCCGCCCTCGTCGCCCCCGCCGGGACCCATGTCGATCACCCAGTCCGCGCCCGCCACCACCGCCATGTCGTGCTCGACGACCACCACCGAGTGGCCCGCGTCGACCAGGCCGTGCAGCTGACGCATCAGGACCTCCACGTCGGCCGGGTGGAGCCCGGTGGTCGGCTCGTCCAGGAGGTAGAGCGTGTGACCGCGCCGCACCCGCTGCAACTCACTGGCCAGCTTGATGCGCTGGGCCTCGCCGCCAGAGAGCTCCGTCGCTGGCTGGCCGAGGCGCAGATAGCCGAGCCCCACATCCAGCAGCGTCCGCAGACTGCGGGCCACGGACGGGGTGTCCGCGAAGAACTCCGCGGCCGACTCCACCGTCAGGTCGAGCACCTGCGCGATGTTCAGTCCGTGGTACGCCACCTCCAGGGTCTCGGGGTTGTAGCGCGCACCCCCGCAGTCGGGGCACGGCGCGTAGGTGCTCGGCAGGAAGAGCAACTCGACGCTGACGAACCCCTCGCCCTGGCAGGTCTCGCACCGCCCGCCCGCCACGTTGAACGAGAAGCGCCCGACGCCGTACCCCCGCTCCCGTGCCGCGTCCGTGGCCGCGAAGACCTTGCGCACGACGTCGAAGAGGCCGGTGTAGGTGGCCAGATTGGAGCGGGGCGTACGGCCGATCGGCTTCTGGTCGACGCACACGAGACGCCCCACGCCCGCCAGATCTTCGCTGACCTCCCCGATGAGCGTGGACTTGCCCGAGCCCGAGACGCCGGTGACCGCGGTGAAGGCGCCGAGCGGGAACTCGGCCGTCACGTCACGCAGATTGTGCCGGGTCACAGGGCCGACCTTCAGCCAGCCGCGCGGGGTACGCACCTCGCGCGCCGGAGCGCTTTTGCGGTCGAAGAGGAACCGGGCCGTCGCGGACCGCGTGACGCCCTCAAGCTCCGCCACCGGGCCGCTGTGCAGCACCTGCCCGCCGTGCTCACCGGCATCCGGACCCACGTCGACGAGCCAGTCCGCGTGGCGCATGACGTCGAGATGGTGCTCCACGACGAAGACCGAGTTGCCCGCCGCCTTGAGCCGGTCCAGGACGGTCAGCAGGGACTCGGTGTCCGCCGGGTGCAGACCGGCCGACGGCTCGTCCAGGACGTACACGACGCCGAAGAGCCCGGAGCGCAACTGCGTGGCCAGGCGCAGCCGTTGCAGCTCGCCGGCCGAGAGGGTGGGCGTGGCACGGTCCGGGCTGAGATAGCCGAGGCCGAGCTCGGTGATGGTGGCGATACGGGCCATGAGGTCGTCGGACAGGACGCGGGCCGCCTGCGAACCCGTGCTGCTCTCCAGGGCCTTGGCCAGTTCCGACAGGGGCAGCGCGGCGAGATCGGCGATGGTGCGGCCCGCGAACGTGACCGCCATCGCCTCCGGGCGCAGCCTGCTGCCGCCGCACGCCGGGCAGTCGGCGCTCGCCAGGAACCGCTCGGCCTTGGCCCGCAGGGTCTGGCTCTTGGAGTCCGAGAACGTCTTCATCACATAGCGCCGGGCGCTCATGTACGTGCCCTGGTAGGGGCGTTGGATACGGCCCGCGTCCCGCACCGGGTGCACCGTCACCACCGGCTGCTCGTCGGTGAACAGGATCCAGTCCCGGTCCGCCTGCGGCAGCTCGCGCCAAGGCCGGTCGACGTCATGGCCGAGGGCGTCGAGCACATCCCGCAGGTTCTTGCCCTGCCAGGCACCGGGCCACGCGGCGATCGCGCCCTCGCGGATGGAGAGGGACGGATCGGGGACCAGGAGCTCCTCGCTGGTGCGGTGCACGCGGCCCAGGCCGTGACACTCCGGGCAGGCGCCGGCGGCCGTGTTCGGCGAGAAGGAGTCCGAGTCGAGCCGCTCCGCGCCCTCGGGATAGGTGCCGGCGCGCGAGAACAGCATGCGCAGCGAGTTCGAGAGGTTCGTGACCGTGCCCACCGAGGAGCGCGACGTGGGCGCCGAGCGGCGCTGCTGGAGCGAGACCGCCGGGGGCAGCCCGGTGATCTCACCGACCTTCGGCGCGCCCACCTGGTGGATCAGGCGCCTGGCGTACGGGGCGACGGACTCGAAGTAGCGGCGCTGGGCCTCCGCGTAGATCGTCCCGAAGGCGAGCGAGGACTTCCCGGAGCCGGAGACGCCGGTGAAGACGGCGAGCACGTCACGCGGGACGTCCACGTCGACGTTCCGCAGATTGTGTTCGCGGGCGCCCCGGACACGTACGAACGGATCATGGGGGCTGTGCATGGGGGACTCCGTACGCGGCTCGGGGGCAAACCCCACGATTCTAGGTCGCGGCCAGTCCCGCGACCCGGGACAGGCGCCGGAAGGAGTCCAGAAGGCCCTCGCGGTCGTACGTACTGGTCGTGACCAGGACTTCTTGCGCCCCGCTCTCCTTGATGAGCGTGTCCAGTTCAGTGGCCACCTGCTGCTCGGTGCCGTGGATGTGGCCGAGGAGACCGGATTCGTAGAAGCCGCGCTCCTTTTCGGTCATCTGCGTCGCCGGTGACTCGATGCGCTCGGCCGGCGGCAGCGGCGGGAACGTGCCGTGGGTGCGCGAATGGGCCATCGACCAGGCTTCCGGTATCAGCAGACGACGGGCCTCCTCGGGCGTCGCGGCGACGGCGATGGTGCCCGACACGACGACGTACGGCTCGCTCGACCATTCCGACGGCCGGAAGTCCGATCGGTACTGGTCGATGCCGCGGAGCATCTTCTCGCGGTTCCTGATGTCGCCGATGACCATGGGGAGCCCGGCCCGCGCCGCGATGGCGGCGCCCTCGCCCATGGCCAGGACGAACGGCGGGACGGTCAGGCCCTCGGCGGGCCGGGCATGCGCTCCGGTGTCCGAGGTGCCGCGGAACCAGCCCAGGAGCTCGGTGAGCTGCGCCGCGAAGTCGTCCGCGTCGTGCTTGTCCCGGCCGAGGGCCTTGCGCACTCCGTCGGTGAACCCCACTGAGCGGCCGAGTCCCATGTCGATGCGTCCGGGGTAGAGCGCTTCGAGAACCCCGAACTGCTCGGCGACGACCAGGGGTTGATGGTTGGGCAGCATCACGCCGCCGGTGCCGACCCGGATGGTGCGCGTCGCGGCGGCCACGGCCGAGGCGAGGACGGTCGGCGCGGAGCCCGCGACGCCCGGCACCGCGTGATGTTCGGACACCCAAAAGCGGTGGTATCCGAGTTTTTCGAGTTCCTGTGCCAGGCGCACGGTGTCGCGCAGGGCCTCGGGTCCGTCGTGCCCCTCGCGGGTGCGGGAACGGTCGAGGACGGAGAACCGGGTGGCTGCCACGCGAGACCCCTTTGCCTGACTGATCACTTCTGTCGTGTCAATGATCCGTGAGGTCAGCGGGGCGGGCAAGGTGTTTTTGATCTCCGCGGCACTCTCACTCCGGACACAGCCAGAGCGTGGCCAGCGGCGGGAGCGTCACGTGCAGGCGGGCAGGGAAGGCCCCCGAAGTGTGGGGGGCCGGTTGCAGCGGATCGGGGTTGCGGACATCGCTGCCGCCGTAACGGGCCGCGTCGGTGTTGAGCGCCTCCCTCCAGGCACCGGTCGTCGCGGGCACCCCGAGCGGGTAGTCGTGGCGGACCACCGGGGAGAAGTTGCTGACGGCCAGGAGCGGAGTCCCGTCGGCCGCGTGACGCAGGAACGCCACCACGTTGTCCCCGGCCGCGTCCGCCTCGACCCAGGCGAAGCCACCGGGGTCCGAGTCCCGCTCCCACAGGGCGGGGGCGGAGCGGTACCGATGATTCAGGTCCCGCACCAGCCGCTGGACGCCGGCGTGGTCGGGTTGCGCCGCATAGGACGGGTCCAGGAGCCACCAGTCCGGGCCGTGTTCCTGAGACCACTCGGCGCCCTGGGCGAATTCCTGCCCCATGAAGAGGAGCTTCTTGCCGGGGTGGGCCCACATGTAGGCCAGGTAGGCGCGGTGGTTGGCGCGCTGCTGCCACCAGTCGCCGGGCATCTTCGACACCAACGCGCGCTTGCCGTGCACGACTTCGTCGTGCGAGATCGGCAGGAGGTAATTCTCGCTGTACGCGTAGACCATGGCGAAGGTCAGTTCGCCGTGGTGGTACTGCCGGTGCACCGGTTCGTGCCGGATGTACTCCAGGGAATCGTGCATCCAGCCCATGTTCCACTTCAGGCCGAAGCCCAGGCCGCCGAACCCGCCGGGGCCGGTGTGATGGGTGGCGCGCGTGACGCCGTTCCACGCGGTCGACTCCTCGGCGATGGTGACCACGCCGGGATTGCGGCGGTAGACCGTCGCGTTCATCTCCTGGAGGAAGGCCACCGCGTCCAGGTTCTCCCGGCCGCCGTGTTCGTTGGGCGCCCACTGGCCCTCCTCGCGCGAGTAGTCGAGGTAGAGCATCGAGGCCACCGCGTCCACCCGCAGGCCGTCCACGTGGAACTCCTCGCACCAGTAATTCGCGTTGGCGACAAGGAAGTTGCGTACCTCGCGGCGGCCGAAGTCGAAGGTGAGCGTGCCCCAGTCGGGATGCTCGGCGCGCCGCGCGTCCTGCGGCTCGTACAGCGGTGTGCCGTCGAATGCGGCAAGCGCCCAGTCGTCCTTGGGGAAGTGGGCGGCCACCCAGTCCACGATCACGCCGATGCCCGCCTGGTGCAGCGTGTCGACCAGATGGCGGAAGTCGTCCGGCGTGCCCAGGCGGGAGGTCGGCGCATAAAGCCCCGTCGCCTGATAGCCCCACGAGCCGCCGAAGGGATGCTCGGACACCGGCAGGAACTCCACGTGCGTGAAACCCGCGTCGGCCACGTACTCCGTCAGCTCGACGGCAAGCTGCCGGTACGTCAGTCCCTGCCGCCAGGACGGCAGATGCACCTCGTACACGGAGAAGGGCGACTGGACCACGGGGCGCTGCGTTCGGCCCGTCATCCATGCCTCGTCCGCCCACACATGGCTCGACCGTGTGACGACGGAGGCGGTCGCGGGCGGCACTTCCGCCCGGCGGGCCATCGGGTCCGCGCGCACCGTATGCGTGCCGTCGGGGCGGGTGATGTCGAACTTGTACAGGTCTCCCTCGCCGACTCCGGGAACGAACAGCTCCCATACGCCGGCCGAGCCGAGCGACCGCATCGGATGGGCGGTCCCGTCCCAGCGGCAGAAGTCCCCGCACACCCGCACCCCCTGGGCGTTGGGCGCCCACACCGTGAAACGGGTGCCGTCGAGGCCCTGGTGCGTCATCGGGTGTGCGCCGAGGGCCGTCCACAGCTCCTCGTGCCTGCCCTCGCCGATCAGATGCAGATCGAGTTCGCCCAGGGCGGGCAGAAAGCGATAGGGGTCCTCCAGCTCGACGTCCCGGCCGTCGTACGAGACCCGCAGCGCGTACTCGGGGATCGCATCGAGCGGCAGGACGCAGGAGAAGAAGCCGTCTCCCGTGGCGTCCAGTTCCGTGGTCTGCTCACCGATGACGAGCGTCACCGCCCCGGCGTACGGGCGCAGGACCGTGAAGGCGACGCCGCCGGTCACCGGGTGCGCGCCGAGCACGGAGTGCGGGTCGTGGTGCGTGCCCGAAAGGAGGCGTCCGCGGCTCTCCGCGTCGAGCTCCGGCGGCCCGGCGGCCAGAGGAGTGCGAACGACGGCCGCGGGCGCGGATACATCGGCGGTGACCATGGATTCAGATGCCTTTCGCGAGACGGTCGATGGCGGCCATGGGAACGGGCAGCCAGTCCGGGCGGTGCCTGGCCTCGTACAGCGCTTCGTAGACCGCCCGGTCCGTCTCGTAGGCCCGCAGGAGCGCGCCCTGCTTGCGCGGATCCCACGCGGACTCGGCGGCGTAGCCCGCGCAGTACGCCTCCCGGCAGCGCTGTGCCCACTGCGGCTGCCAGGGGCGTCTGGCGTGGGCCGCGTACTCGAAGGAGCGGAGCATGCCCGCGATGTCGCGTACGGGCGCCTGGGTGCGCCTGCGCTCGGCGATCGGGCTGGCCGGTTCGCCCTCGAAGTCGATGACGAACCACCGGTGTCCGGCCCAAAGGACCTGCCCGAGGTGCAGGTCCCCGTGGATCCGCTGGTCGGGCTGCCCCGGCACCCGTGCCCCCAGGACGCCGTACGCGGCCTTCAGGCGAGCCATGTACGGCACGAGCGCCGGCACCTGACGGGCGGTGGCCTCCAGGCGCGTGATCATCGCTGAGGCGAGCCGGTGGCCCCCCTGCCGGTCCGGGAGGTCGGGCGCGAACACCCGGGCCAGCGCCAGGTGCACTTCGGCGGTCGCGCGGCCCAGTTCGTACGACTCGTCGGTGAAGTCGTCGCCCGCCGCGAGGGCATGGAGGGCCATGGTCCAGCCGTCCGTGGCGTCGGGCAGGAACGGCTGGAGTACGCCGAGTGTCGTTCTGCGCGGCTCGGCGGTCCAGAACCAGGCGACGGGAGAGGGCACCCGGGAGCAGCCCTCGCGGCCGAGGGCCCAGGGCACCTCCAGATCCGGGTTGATGCCGTACTGGATGCGGCGGAAGATCTTCAGGATGAACGCATCCCCGTACACCAGCGAGGTGTTGGACTGCTCGCCGTCCAGGACACGTGGGGTCAGCCCGGACGGCACCTCGGTCTGTCCGTCGCGTTCGAAGCGCAGCGGGCCCGCCGCGCCTGGTGTGCGCAGGCGTTCGAGGAGCAGTGCGGCCGAGCGCGGGTCGTGCAGGGCGTCGTAGACGGTGAGCCCCTGGAGAGGGCCCTCGCCGGGGCGGCCGATGACGGCGTGCTGGAGGCGGGGCGGTGGGTCCTCGTCCACGCCGAGCAGCAGTTGGTAGCAGCCGTCGCGTGCTCCGGTGTGCCGGGAGCGGATCAGCAGGTGCATGCAGCCCGGGTGCAGCTCGGTCATCGACACCACGGTCAGTTCCGTGATGGGCAGGCCCTTGCCCGCGAACCACCGCTGTTTCGGCAGCCACTCCTGGAGCACACCGTTGAGCGAGGTGAGCAGCGTCGTGGGGCTGAGGCTGCCGCGCGACTGCGTAGCGGTCTCCAGCATTGCGTCACGTCCCTTCAGAGGTGCACGTCGGGTTCCGCCGGGCGGCCCGGGTGCAGCTCCTCGTGCAGCCGGAACCAGTAGAAGCCGTGTCCGGCCAGGGTGAGCAGATAGGGCAGTTCACCGATGGCGGGAAAGCGCACTCCGCCGATCAGTTCGACC
>NZ_JBNNJZ010000258.1:0-11232 GCF_050270335.1 Streptomyces sp. NPDC059900 | reverse complement strand
GCCCCCGACCTGCCCTACGCGGTACGGGCCTGCGCGCTCGCCGAGCTGGCCCAGCGCGGACTCGTCTCGGACGTGGACGGCATCGTCACGCCGGTCTTCGGCGCGCGCACCGGCGACGCGGCCCTGGACCGCCTCCTCGAACTCATCGAGGAGTCCCGGCCCCGCAAATGGCGCGGCTGGATCACCCACAAGTCCCGCCACACCCTGGACCGGGTGCGCGACCAGCTGGTCGCCGAGGGCTTCCTGCGCACGGAGCGCACCCGGATCCTCTGGATCTTCCCCTCCCGGCGGTACGAGCTGGAGCGCGCCGGGTACGTCGAGGTCCTGCACGCCGAGGCGCTCGCCGTGCTGCGCGGTCCGGTGCCGGTGTCCGAGGTGCCCGCGGGCGACGCGGCCCTCGTCGTGTGCGCGGCGACGGGCAAGCTGCGCGGCGTCATCCCGGGCAAGGAGCGCAGGCAGCACAAGGACCGGCTCGACGAGCTCACCGAGCGCAGCGGGGCGCCCGCTCCGGGGCTGCCCGAGGTGATGCGCAGGCTGCGCAAGGCGCTGGCCTCGGCGGTCACGGCCGCGGAGGCGGCCAGGTCCGGCGGCAGCGGGGGCGGTTGAGGGGGCCGCGCGAGGAGCGGTGCGAAGGGCCGCGCGGCGCGGACGTACAGGTCGGATTCACGCCAGCCCGGGTCCGTACGGCGCTGATTGAGTGATCGCATGACGACGACGAACCTTCGTGATCAGGCGGCGGCATTCCGGGCCCTGCACATCGCCGGCCGGCCGCTCGTGCTGCCGAACGCGTGGGACGCGGCCGGCGCCCGCATCATCGAGGCCGCCGGAGCCGCGGCCGTGGCCACCACCAGCGCCGGTGTCGCGTGGGACCTGGGGGCCGCGGACGGCGACCGGCTCGGCAGGGACCGCGCGCTCGGGGCGGTCGCCGTGATCGCGGCGGCGGTCTCGGTGCCGGTGACCGCCGACATCGAGAGCGGCTACGCGGCGGACCCGGCGGGTGTCGCCCGCACGGTGCGCGAGGTGCTCGCCGCGGGCGCCGTCGGCGTGAACATCGAGGACGCGCTGTACGAAGGGGACCCGCTGTACGAGGAGGGCGCACCGCTGCGTTCGGTCGCCGGGCAGGCGGAGCGCATCGCGGCGGCCCGCGCGGCCGCCGACGCGGCGGACGTGCCGCTGTTCGTCAACGCGCGCGTCGACACGTATCTGCGGGGCGTGGGAGAGCCGGCGGACCGGGCGGGCCTGACCCTGGAGCGGGCTGCCGCCTTCCTTGCCGCCGGAGCGGACGGGATCTTCGTGCCGGGCGCCGTGGACCCGGAGACGGTGAAGACGCTCGTCGAGGGCATCGAAGGACCGCTCAACGTGATGGCGGGCCCCGGTGCGCCGTCGGTCGCCGAGTTCGCCGGTCTGGGCGTCGCGCGGATCAGTGTGGGCCCGGGCATCGCACAGGCCGCGCACGCGGTCGTGCGCGAAGCCGCGCGTGAGCTGCTCGCCGAGGGCACGTACGCGTCGCTGGCGGGCGGCCTCGACTACGGGGAGCTGAACACGCTGCTCGCCGGGTGAGGGCGGGGGTGCCGCGGGTGACGGTTCAGCGGGCCTGCCGCGGGCTCAGCAGGCGTCCCGCATCAGCTCGGCGAGGTCGTGGTCCAGGTCGACGTGCAGATGCTCGTCGCCCGCGGGAACCAGGGCCAGCGTGCGGTGCAGGAAGCGGCGCAGCTCGCCGGTGCGGATGTGGACGATCGCGGTGCCCTCCGGGGCGTGGAACTCCACGACCGTGCGGTCGAAGCCGTACGGCCGGACGCGAACGTCGCCGTCGCCCACCGCCTGCTCCATGCCCAGGGTGAGCAGCTCGCGGGCGAAGGTCCAGTAGACCTCGATGCCTTCGAGGGTCGCCGGGGCGGGGAAGCTCATGCGAACGGCGAACGGATCATTCCGGTCGTAGTGCAGCGACGCGGGAATCGTCGGCATCCGCGGTGCGGCGGCGACGAGGCGGGCCTCTACGGCTTGATCGATGCTGGTGGACAAGGCCTGCTCCCTCAACTACAGCTGGACGACTCGGGTCGACACTGGGATAGACGTCGGAATGACGGAATCCGTGCACGCGAATACAGAGTGACCTCGGTCACCGCGTGCTCTTCACCGTCTTCACAGAAATCGCGGAAGGAATCATGAGTTCCGGTGGTAACTTCGCCGGCCATGAAGTCCTTGGGGAAGACGAGAGGGTCGCGGCGCGTGGGTCGCATGGTGTCGGCGGGGCTGTGCGGGGCCGCTCTCGCCGCGACGGCGCTGGCCGCGCCGCAGGCCGCCGGAGCAGTCCCCGCAAGCCCTGTGGGCCTTTCGCAGCAGCGCGGCGGCTGGGATCTCAAGGACAGCGGAACCGACGTGCGCTTCCGCGGTCTGGCCGCCGTCAGCCACCGGACGGCGTGGGCGGCGGGCACGAAAGGCACCGTGCTGCGTACCTCGAACGGGGGCGGCACATGGCGCAACGTCTCTCCGCCCGGAGCCGGGGAACTGGAGTTCCGCGACATCCAGGCGTTCGACGGGCGCCGCGCGGTGGTCCTCGCCATCGGCGAGGGCGAGGCCTCGCGGGTCTTGCGCACGGCGGACGGCGGGGCGACCTGGACGGAGTCCTTCCGCAACACCGACCCGAAGGCCTTCTACGACTGCATGACGTTCTTCGACCCGCGCCACGGCCTGGCCATGAGCGACCCGGTGGACGGCAAGTTCCGCATCCTGTCCACCGCTGACGGCGGCCGCTCCTGGAAGGTCCTGCCCGACAAGGGCATGCCCGCCGCACAGGAGGGCGAGGCGGGCTTCGCCGCGAGCGGCCAGTGCCTGGTGAGCTCCGGCTCCCGCGACGTATGGCTGGCCACCGGGGGAGCGGCACGCGCGCGTGTCCTGCACTCGTCCGACCGCGGCCGCACCTGGACGGCCACCGACGCCCCGGTCCCGGCGGGCGACCCGGCGCGCGGCGTCTTCGGCCTCGCCTTCCGCGACCGTACGCACGGCATCGCGGTCGGCGGCGACTACCGCGCCGACCAGCCGTCGCCGAAGGCCGCCGCCACCACCGGGGACGGCGGCCGCACCTGGACCACGGCGAAGCAGCCCCCGCCCGCCTACCGCTCCGGGGTGGCCTGGCTGCCGGGGAGCCGCCGGGGCGCCCTCGCGGTCGGGCCCACCGGCACCGATGTCACGGCGGACGGCGGGCGCAGCTGGCGGACGGTCGACGCGGGGTCGTACGACACCGTGGACTGCACCCGCGACGGGGCCTGCTGGGCGTCGGGCGAGAAGGGCCGGATCGCGCGCTGGGAGCGGCGGTAGGTGCCCCGCCCGGGCGCCGTCAGGGCAGTACCTGCCGGTAGGGGGCGAGTGCCGGGGCCGTCTTCGTGGCGATGAACTCGGTGATGCGGTACTCGCAGACCTCCGCGAGCACGAAGGGATCGCTCGCGGCGATCTTCTCGACCGCCGCGCGGTCGTCGGCCACGGCGATCAGCACGCCGCCGTCCCGCGGGTTCTTGCGCCCCGACGCGATGACGACGCCCTGCGCGTACAGCTCGTCGAGCCAGGCGACGTGCGCCTGAAGCTCCTTGTCGACGGCGGACACGGGCGCGGTGTAGGTCAGCTCCAGAACGAACATGAGCGCGAGGCTACCGCCGCGCCCCGCCAGGCGTGGCCGCGCCCCGGGGCGTTCGCTTTATCCTGAACGTTCAACCGGTCGCTCCATGGGGCGGCTTAGTGACGCGTGGCCGCCCCATTCCCGCCGGGAGTTCGCTTTGCTGTACAGGAAGACCGCTCTGCGCGTCGCCGCACCCGTGGCCGTGCTCGCCCTCGCGCTGACCGCCTGCGGGGGCGGCGACGGCAAGAAGGACTCCGGCGACGGGGCGAAGGCCGGTGCGCGTGGCACCGGCGAGAGCGCCACCGGCGAGTCGAAGGAGGGCCTCGTCTCACGCGCCTACGAGGTCACCGCGCAGAAGGTCGAGCTGGGCACCGAGGCCGAGACCGCGAAGATGGTGTCGGACCCCGACGAGGCCGAGGGCCTGGTCCCGGCGGTCGCCCATGTGAAGTACACGTACAAGTCCGCCACGCCCCTCGCCACGAGCCCGCGTGTCAGCTACTCCAGCAGGATCTGGGCGGACGGCAGGCGCGGCACCCTGATCGTCGGCGCCGCCGACGGCAAGCAGGGCTGTGAGTCGCCCCGGTCCATCAAGGGCTGGAAGCGGGGCGAGTCCCACGTCCTGTGCGAGACCTATCTGGTGCCCAAGGACGCGAAGGACCTGGAGGTCCACTGGTCCGACCTGGAGGGCCAGGCCTTCGTCTGGAAGTTCGCGGCGGCCAAGTGACCATCTCCCACACGCCCGCCGACTGGCCCGCCGACGAGCAGACCGCCCGCGCCGTCCAGGACGAACTCCGCGCCCGGACCGTGCTCGACGAGACAGGCCCGGCGCCGGGCACGGGCCACGTCACCGGAGTCGACGTCGCCTACGACGACGAGCGCGACATCGTCGCCGCGGCGGTCGTCGTCCTGGACGCCGCGACCCTCGGTGTCGTCGAGGAGGCGACCGCGGTGGGCCGCGTGGCCTTCCCCTACGTGCCGGGTCTGCTCGCCTTCCGCGAGATCCCCGCCGTCCTCGCCGCCCTGGGCAGGCTCGCGGCCGATCCGGGACTGGTCGTCTGCGACGGCTACGGCATCGCGCACCCCCGCAGGTTCGGCCTCGCGAGCCACCTCGGCGTCCTCACGGGGCTGCCCACGATCGGCGTCGCCAAGAACCCCTTCACGTTCGCCCACGAGGCTCCCGGCGCCCCGCGGGGCAGCGCGGCCTCCCTCCTCGACGGAGCGGAGGAGGTCGGCCGCGCCCTGCGCACCCGCGAGGGCGTCAAGCCGGTGTTCGTCTCCGTCGGCCACCGCGTGAGCCTGGACAACGCCTGTGCCCACACCCTGGGCCTGACGCCGCGCTACCGCCTCCCGGAGTCGACGCGGCGCGCGGACGCCCTGTGCCGTTCGGCACTGCGCGAGGCGACCGCTAGCGCGACGCCGCCACCCGGAACCTGAGCCCCGCGGCCTCGAGGCGGGCCGTCAGGGCGTCGCCCATCGCCACGGCGGTGGTCAGCTGCCCGGCCACCGGCGGCAGGTCGTCGACGGCCAGGCACAGCGCGGCCTCGCCCAGCATCTTCGCCGTCTCGTCGTACCCCGGATCGCCGCCCGAGACCTCCGTGAACACGCGCTTGCCGCCGCCCTCGCCGACGAACCGCACGGAGAACCAGCTCTTGGCCCGCCGCTGCTCGTCCGGTCCGTCCCCCGGCTTCATCCGCGAGGACAACCACCGCCGGGCGGGCGGCAGTTGCGCCGCGACCGCGAGACCGCTGACGGCCGCCGCGCCGCCGACCGCGAACGGCAGGGTCTTCACCGCCGCGTAGTGGCGGTAGCGGAAGTCGGGCCCGTAGCGGTCCAGGGCCCGCGCCGAGCGCTGCACCACCTGCGGGTCGATCGTCGGCAGCGGCAGGGCCCAGGCGCCGACCTCGCCCGCGTACCGGGGCGCGCCCGGCGGCGCGTACGCCGTACGGCCCACCACACGGGGCTCGTGGCGGCGCCGGTCACGCGCGGCGGCCATCATCTGCGGCCCGCGGGCGAACTGGTTGAGCGCGGAGGCGAACGTGCCGCCGGAGAACGTCGCGTTGGTGCGCACGAACCCGTCGACGCGCAGCGGCACGCCCTCCGGGAGCTGTTGCACGGTGAAGTACGCGCCCAGATCGTGCGGGATGGAGTCGAATCCGCAGGAGTGCACCAGACGCGCACCCGTCTCCCGGGCCGTCGCGTCGTGCCGCACGTACATGAGGTCGACGAACTCGGGCTCGCCGGTGAGGTCCACGTAGTCCGTGCCCGCCTCCGCGCACGCGGCGACGAGATCCTGGCCATACGTGAGGTAGGGGCCGACGGTCGTGGCCACCACGCGCGCGTGGCCCGCCATCTCGCGCAGGGACGCCGGGTCCGCCACGTCCGCGCGGACGAGGGGGAGCTCCGCGCAGGCCGGGTGGGTGAGCGTGAGCGTGTCCCGCAGCCGCTCCAGCTTCCCGGTGTCACGCCCCGCGATCGCCCAGCGCAGCCCCTCGGGCGCGTGCGCGGCGAGGTACTGGGCGGTGAGCACGCCGACGAAACCGGTCGCTCCGAACAGGACGATGTCGTACGCGCGGTCCGCCGCGCGCTTCTTGCCGTTGCCGTTCTGACTGGTCATGGCACCTCTCTGCCGTGCGCCCCGCGTCGATGTCGGACGCCGAGGCTAGCGCGCGAAGCGGAGACGGCCGCACGGCCCGTCCCCAATTTGTCTAAGCGCTTGCTTGCTAGGGTCTTGTGCGGAGTGGAACACGTTCTTAGCATCACTGGTGTTACATCAGTTGTGTCATAACGCTGGGGGCTCAATGGCAGTTCCGGACAAGGGCGTTCTCGGGCCGCTGGCAGGGGTGCGCGTGGTCGAGCTGGCGGGGATCGGTCCCGGCCCGTTCGCGGCCATGCTCCTCGCCGACCTCGGCGCCGACGTCGTACGCGTCGACCGGCCGGGCGGCGGCGGTCTCGCGATCAATCCCGAGTACGACGTCACCAACCGCAACAAACGCTCCGTGATCGTCGACCTCAAGGCGGCGGACGGCGCGGACCGCGTCCTCGACCTGGTGGACCGCGCCGACGTGCTCATCGAGGGCTACCGCCCCGGCGTCGCCGAGCGCCTCGGGGTGGGGCCCGGCGCCTGTCACGCCCGCAATCCCAAGCTGGTCTACGGCCGGATGACCGGCTGGGGCCAGGAAGGACCGCTCGCCCAGCGCGCCGGACACGACATCGCGTACATCGCGATCACCGGCACCCTCGGCATGATCGGCAACCCCGGCGAGCCGCCCACGGTCCCCGCGAACCTCGTCGGCGACTACGCGGGCGGCTCGCTCTATCTCGTCGTCGGCATCCTCGCGGCCCTGCACCACGCGCGCGAGCACGGCACGGGGCAGGTCGTGGACGCCGCGATCGTCGACGGCACCGCGCATCTCACGTCGATGATCCACGGCATGCTCGCGGGCGGCGGCTGGCAGGACCGGCGCGGCGCCAATCTCCTGGACGGCGGCTGCCCCTTCTACGGCAACTACGAGACCGCCGACGGCGGTTACATGGCCGTCGGCGCCCTGGAGCAGCAGTTCTACGACGAGTTCATCGAACTGCTCGGCCTCACCGGCGAGGCGCCCGCGCGCAAGGACCTCGCGCGCTGGGGCGAGCTGCGCGAGGCGGTCGCCGCCCGCTTCAAGGAGCGCACGCGCGAGGAGTGGACGGCCGTCTTCGAGGGCTCCGACGCCTGCGTGGCGCCCGTGCTCTCGCTGTCCGAGGCCCCCGGCCACCCCCATCTCGCGGCCCGCGGCACCTTCGTCCACCACGGCGGCATCACCCAGCCCGCCCCCGCACCCCGCTTCTCCGCGACCCCCACGCACGTCCGCGGCGGCCCCGCCCAGCCGGGCGCCGACACCGAGGCCGTGGCCCGCGACTGGGACGTACCGGTGCTCGTCCAGCATTCCGGCATCACCACGAAGGAAGACAGCTGATGGAGATCTCCGCACCTCTCGCCTACGCGGGCGATCCGCGGCAGGCCGCCGACGACGTGGCCGCCCTGGAGTCCGCGGGCCTGGACGCCGTCTGGGTGGCGGAGGCGTACGGCTTCGACTCGCCCACCATCATGGGCTACCTGGCCGCGCGCACCGAGCGTATGAAGATCGGCGCCGCGATCCTCAACGTCTACTCGCGCACCCCCGCGCTCATCGCCCAGACGGCGGCCGGACTCGACGCAATCTCCGGCGGCCGGGCGATCATCGGGCTCGGCGCGTCGGGCCCGCAGGTCGTCGAGGGCTGGCACGGAAAGCCGTACGACAAACCCCTGGCCCGCACCCGCGAGGCCATCGAGCTGACCCGGCGCATCCTGCGCCGCGAGGTCATCGACCACCACGGCGTCACGGACATGCCGCTGCCCGCCGAGAAGGGCGGCAAGCTGGGCAAGCCGCTGAAGATCCTCACCCGGCCGGTCCGCCCGGAAGTGCCCCTCTACGTGGCATCCCTGGGCCCCGCCAACGTCCGTATGACCGCGGAGACCGCCGACGGCTGGCTGCCCACCCTGTTCATCCCGGAGAAGGCCCACCAGGTGTGGGGCGCCCCGCTCGCCGAGGGCAAGGAGAAGCGCGATCCGGCGCTGGGCCCCTTGCAGACGGTCGCGGGCGGACTGCTCGCCATCGGTGACGACGCGGCCGCCGCGCGGGATCTGGCCCGCCCGCAAATCGCCCTCTACGTAGGCGGCATGGGCGCACCGGGGAAGAACTTCTACAACGACCTCGCGGTCGCGTACGGCTACGAGAAGGAGGCCGCGCGCATTCAGGAGCTGTATCTCTCGGGCAAGAAGAAGGAAGCCGAGGCCGCCGTCCCGGACGAGTTCTGCGAGCTCATGACGTTGTGCGGGCCCGAGAGCTACGTCCGTGAGCGTGTCGAGGCCTTCCGCGAGGCGGGCGTCACCATGCTCAACGTCATTCCCGTCGGCCCCGGGCCGGCCAAGTCGATCGAGACCGTCAAGGGCTGGCTCTGAAGGCTCCAGGAGGCCGTACGTGAAGCGACAGATCTTTACCGCCGAACACGAGGCGTTCCGCGAGACCGTCCGCACCTTTCTCGCCAAGGAGGTGCTGCCCCACTACGAAGAGTGGGAGAAGGACGGGATCGTCAGCCGTGACGCCTGGCTCGCCGCGGGCAAGCAGGGGCTGCTCGGGCTCGCCGTGCCCGAGGAGTACGGGGGCGGCGGGAACACCGACTTCCGCTACAGCGCGGTCCTCGCCGAGGAGTTCACCCGCGCGGGCGCGGCCGGGCTCGCACTCGGCCTGCACAACGACATCATCGGCCCCTACCTCACCTCCCTGGCCACCGACGAGCAGAAGCGGCGCTGGCTGCCTGGCTTCTGCTCCGGCGAGATCATCACGGCCATCGCGATGACCGAGCCGGGCGCGGGCTCCGACCTCCAGGGCATCCGCACCACCGCCGCCGACCAGGGCGACCACTGGCTGCTCAACGGCTCCAAGACGTTCATCTCGAACGGCATCCTCGCCGACCTGGTGGTGGTCGTCGCCAAGACCAACGCGGAGGGCGGCGCGAAGGGCCTGTCCCTCCTGGTCGTCGAGCGGGGCATGGACGGCTTCGAGCGGGGCCGCAACCTCGACAAGATCGGCCAGAAGTCCCAGGACACCGCCGAGCTGTTCTTCAACGACGTACGCGTCCCCAAGGAGAACCTCCTGGGCGAACTCGACGGCGCCTTCATCCACCTGATGACGAACCTCGCGCAGGAGCGCATGGGCATCGCCGTCGCGGGCATCGCCGCCGCCGAGCACCTCCTGGAGATCACCACCACGTACGTCAAGGAGCGCGAGGCCTTCGGACGCCCGCTCTCCAAGCTCCAGCACATCCGCTTCGAGATCGCCGAGATGGCGACCGAGTGCGCGGTCACCCGCACCTTCCTCGACCGCTGCATCGTCGACCACTCGAACGGCGAACTCGACGCCGTGCACGCGTCGATGGCCAAGTGGTGGGCCACCGAACTGCAAAAGCGCGTCGCCGACCGCTGCCTGCAACTGCACGGCGGATACGGCTACATGACCGAGTACCGCGTCGCCAAGGCCTTCACCGACGGCCGCATCCAGACGATCTACGGAGGTACGACCGAGATCATGAAGGAGATCATCGGCCGCTCCCTGCTCGCCTGAGTCCGCCCCACCCTCACCTGCAGAGTTCTTTGCGAAAGGCTGCTGTCTTGACCACCGAAGCGTACGTATACGACGCGATCCGCACCCCGCGCGGACGCGGCAAGGCCAATGGCGCCCTGCACGGCACCAAGCCGATCGACCTCGTCGTCGGCCTGATCCACGAGATCCGGGCGCGGTTCCCCGACCTGGACCCGGCCGCCGTCGACGACATCGTCCTGGGCGTTGTGGGCCCCGTCGGCGACCAGGGCTCCGACATCGCGCGCATCGCGGCCATCGCCGCCGGTCTTCCCGACACCGTCGCCGGCGTCCAGGAGAACCGCTTCTGCGCCTCCGGGCTCGAAGCGGTCAACATGGCCGCGATGAAGGTGCGCTCGGGCTGGGAGGACCTCGTCCTCGCGGGCGGCGTCGAGTCGATGTCGCGCGTCCCGATGGCCTCGGACGGCGGCGCCTGGTTCGCCGACCCGATGACCAACTACGAGACCGGCTTCGTGCCGCAGGGCATCGGCGCCGACCTCATCGCCACGGTGGAGGGCTACTCCCGGCGTGACGTCGACGAGTACGCCGCGCTGTCGCAGGAGCGCGCCGCGGCGGCGTGGAAGGACAGCCGCTTCGAGAAGTCCGTCGTCCCGGTGAAGGACCGCAGCGGCCTGGTCGTCCTGGACCACGACGAGTACATGCGTCCCGGCACCACCGCCGACTCGCTCGCCAAGCTCAAGCCGTCCTTCAAGGACATCGGCGACCTCGGCGGCTTCGACGCGGTCGCGCTGCAGAAGTACCACTGGGTCGAGAAGATCGACCACGTCCACCACGCGGGCAACTCCTCCGGCATCGTGGACGGCGCCGCGCTGGTCGCCATCGGCTCCAAGGAGGTCGGCGAGCGGTACGGCCTCGCGCCGCGCGCCCGCATCGTCTCCGCGGCGGTCTCCGGTTCCGAGCCGACCATCATGCTCACCGGTCCCGCCCCGGCCGCCCGCAAGGCGCTTGCCAAGGCCGGTCTGACCATCGACGACATCGACCTCGTCGAGATCAACGAGGCGTTCGCGGCGGTGGTCCTGCGCTTCGTGAAGGACATGGGCCTGTCCCTGGACAAGGTCAACGTCAACGGCGGCGCGATTGCGTTGGGCCATCCCCTGGGCGCCACGGGGGCGATGATCCTGGGCACGCTGGTCGACGAGCTGGAGCGCCAGGACAAGCGGTACGGCCTGGCCACGTTGTGCGTCGGCGGAGGCATGGGGATCGCCACGATCGTGGAGCGCATCTCCGGCTAAGCGCCACGGGACTGACGTCCGTCGCCGACCGCGGGTGCTTCGTGGCTGGTCGCGCAGTTCCCCGCGCCCCTGAAAGTCGCGGCTTCGCCGCGCTTTCCCCTCGAGGAGTCAGCGCACGCAGTGCGCGTCTCCTCAGGGGCGCGGGGAACTGCGCGAGCAACCCACCACGACCCGCAGTCGGCAACGCACAGGTCAGCCCACCCCAGTC
>NZ_JBNNJZ010000257.1:0-11250 GCF_050270335.1 Streptomyces sp. NPDC059900 | reverse complement strand
CTCGTACTGGGCTTGGTTCTGCGCGGCGAAGGCCTTCGCCGACTCCTCCTGACGGCCGAAGACCTTCACGAGGTTGTGCCCGGTGTACATCTCCTCGATGTGCGCGTTGAGCTTGCCGGTGGTCTTCCACTGCTGCACGAACTGCGGCTGCGAGCGCTTGCCGACCTTCGTCGCCACGAAGAACGACAGCGGCACGGTGACGAGCGCCACCAGGGCGAGCAGCGGCGAGACGTAGAACATCATGATCAGCACGCCGACGATGGTCAGCAGCGAATTCACCAGCTGGCCCATGGTCTGCTGGAGGGTCTGGCCGATGTTGTCGAGGTCGTTCGTCGCCCGGCTGAGCACCTCGCCGCGCTGCCGCTTGTCGAAGTACGAGAGCGGGAGGCGCGACAGCTTCTCCTGGACGGCGCCCCGCATGTGGAAGACGGTCTTGTTGATCGCGCGGTTCGATAGCCGCGTCGCCACCGCCATCAGCAGTCCCGCGATCAGGAACACGCCGAGAGCCAGCAGCAGGACCTCGCCCACGGCGCCGAAGTCGATGCCCTTGCCCGGCGTGAAATCGACCCCGGAGAGCATGTCGGCCATGCCGCCGTCGCCCTTGTCGCGCAGGCCCTCGATGGCCTGGTCCTTGGTGATCCCGGCCGGCATGTCACGGCCGACGATGCCCGCGAAGAGCAGGTCGGTCGCCTTTCCGAGGATCTTGGGGCCGAGCACGCTGAGCGCCACGCTGAGCACTCCGGCGGCGAGCATCCCGTACATCGTGGTGCGCTCGGGCCTGAACTGCGCGAGCAGCCGTTTGCCGGATCCCTTGAAGTCCATCGACCGGGAGTCCGGCCCCATCATCTGTCCGCCACCCGGACCGGCCATTACGCGGCCTCCGCTTCCGTCAGCTGGGAGAGCACGATCTCCCGGTAGGTCTCATTGCTCTCCATCAGCTCGTGATGGCGGCCCGTCCCCACGACCCGGCCCTCGTCCAGGACGATGATGCGGTCGGCGTCCCTGATCGTCGCCACGCGCTGGGCGACGATCACGACGGTCGCCTCGGCGGTCTCGCGGCCGAGCGCGGCGCGCAGGGCGGCGTCGGTCGCGTAGTCCAGGGCCGAGAAGGAGTCGTCGAAGAGGTAGATCTCCGGACGCTGCACCAGGGTCCGCGCGATCGCGAGCCGCTGGCGCTGGCCGCCGGAGACGTTCGTGCCGCCCTGCGAGATGGGCGCGTTCAGGCCCTCTTCCAGGCTCTGGACGAAGCCCTTGGCCTGGGCGACCTCCAGGGCGTGCCAGAGCTCCTCGTCCGTCGCGTCCGGGTTTCCGTAGCGCAGGTTGGTGGCGACCGTGCCCGCGAAGAGGTACGGCTTCTGCGGCACCAGGCTCACGGTCTTCGCGAGCAGCGCGGGCTCGACGGTGTGCACCGGCACGCCGCCCACCAGTACCTCACCCTCCGTGGTGTCGATGAGCCGCGGCACGAGGCTGAGCAGCGTCGACTTGCCGCTGCCGGTCGAACCGATCACGGCGGTCGTCTCGCCGGGCCGCGCGACCAGACCGACGCCCTTGATGACGGGCTCCTCGGCACCGGGGTAGCGGAAGCCCGCCTCGCGGATCTCCAGGTGGCCGTGGCTGCGCAGCTCCGTCACGGGCGATGCCGGGGGCACCACGCTGCTCTCGGTGTCCAGGACCTCCTCGATGCGCTCGGCGCAGACCTCGGCGCGCGGCACCATCATGAACATGAAGGTGGCCATCATCACGGACATCACGATCTGCATCAGATACGCGAGGAACGCGGTGAGCGCCCCGATCTGCATGCCGCCGCTGTCGATGCGGTGCGCGCCGAACCAGACCACGGCGATCGACGAGAGGTTCACGACCGTCATCACGATCGGGAACATCAGTGCGAGCAGCTTGCCGGTACCGAGCGAGACCTCCGTGAGCCGGGAGTTGGCCTCGCGGAAGCGGCCCTTCTCGTAGTCGTCGCGGACGAAGGCGCGGATGACGCGGTTGCCGGTGATCTGCTCGCGCAGCACGCGGTTCACGGTGTCCAGGCGCTCCTGCATGGTGCGGAAGAGCGGCCGCAGGCGCTTGACGATCAGGCTCACGCTGATCGCGAGGACGGGCACGACCGCGACCAGGATGCCCGAGAGCGGTACGTCGAGACCCAGGGCCATGATGATGCCGCCGACGCACATGATCGGCGCCGACACCATCAGCGTGAACGACATCAGGACCAGCATCTGCACCTGCTGGACGTCGTTCGTCGTCCGGGTGATCAGGGACGGCGCGCCGAAGTGCCCCAACTCGCGGGCGGAGAACGACTGCACGCGGTCGAAGACGGCGGCCCGGACGTCACGGCCGAGGGCCGCCGCGGTGCGGGCGCCGTAGTAGACGGCACCGACGTTGCAGATCACCTGGGCGACGGTGACGGCGATCATGATGCCGCCGAACGAGAGGATGTAGCCCGTGTCGCCCTTCACGACACCCTGGTCGATGATGTCGGCGTTCAGTGTGGGCAGGTAGAGCGAGGCGCAGGTCTGCAGGAATTGCAGCAGCACCAGCAGGGCGATGGGCTTCTTGTACGGACCCAGGTGGGCCCGCAGGAGTCGTATGAGCACGAGGTCTCTTCGAGAGGCGTGGGCAGGGTTCTTGGCGAGGTCGCCCCCATACTCCGGCACCGCACCCGGGTGCGTGCAAGCGATTAAGCCATGACCCGGTAAAAACATTGCCCAGGTACAGAACGGTTCGCCTCTGCGGGCGCGTCGTGGCTTGTCGCGCAGTTCCCCGCGCCCCTGCGGGGCGCTCACCCCCCCGGCCCTGCGGGGCGTTCCCCCGGCGGCCCCTGCGGGGCGCTCTAGAGTGCCCCCGGATGCGTCTGTTCCCGTACCGTTCGGTACTGCTGGCGGACCGCCTGGCCCACGGCGTGTTCCTCGCCCGGCTCGAAGACCTGGGCCGATGCTCCCTGCCAGTACGGCAGCCGGCCGTTGAGCGCCCAGGCCGCCTGGCGTGCCGCGCCGATCGCCGCGTAGTCCGCGGGCTGCGGCACCACGACCTGCGTGCCGAACAGCATCGGCGCCGCCGCCTGCACCGCGGGCAGCTCGGCCGCCGCGCCCAGCAGGAACACCCGGCGCACCTCCACGCCCCGCCCCCGCAGCACGTCCAGCGCGTCGCCGAGGCCGCACAGCATGCCCTCGAACGCGGCCCGCGCCAGATGCTCGGGCCGCATCGACTCCCGCCGAAGCCCGGTCAGCGTGCCCGCGGCGTGCGGCAGATTCGGCGTCTTCTCGCCCTCCAGATACGGCAGGAGTACGAGCCCGTGCGCACCCGGCGTCGACTTCATGGCCAGCTCGGAGAGCGCGTCGAGGTCGGCTGCCCCGAGCATCTCGGCGGCGCCGCGCAGCACGCGCACCGCGTTCAGTGTGTGCACCACCGGCAGATGCATGCCGGTGGCGTCCGCGAGCGAGGTGATCGTCCCGCTCGGGTCGACCAGGGCCTCGTGGTGCACCGCCATCACGGACCCCGAGGCCCCCAACGACACCACCGCGTCGCCCTGTTGCACCCCGAGCCCGAACGCCGCCGCCATCGTCTCGCCGGTGCCCGCCGAGATCAGCAGCCCCTCGGGCGTCGTCCCCGCGGCCTCCGCGGGGCCGATCACCTCGGGCAGCATCGCCTGGTGGCCGAGCGCGAGATCGACGAGATCGGGGCGGTACTGGCTGGTCGCCGCCGACCAGTAGCCGGTCCCGGAGGCGCCGCCGCGGTCGGTCGTGCGCCGCGCGGGCCTGCCGAGGAGCTGCCACACCAGCCAGTCGTGCGCCTGCATGAGGGCGGCGACGCGCTGCGCGGCCTCCGGCTCGGTCTTCGCCAGCCAGCGCAGCTTCGTCACGGGGTGGGCGGCCTGCGGGACGCAGCCCACGGCCTGCGCCCAGGCCTCGCGGCTGCCGAGGCCGTCGATCAGGTCGGCGGCGGCGACCTGCGCCCGCCGGTCGTTGCCGACGAGCGCGGGCCGCACCGTGTTGCCGTGCTGGTCGAGGGGGACGAGCGCGTTCTGCTGGGCGGAGACGCCGATGGCCTGCACGCCTTCGAGAAGTCCGCCGCCCGCCGCTTCGCCGAGAGACAGCAGCCAGGCCTGCGGGTCGACGTCCGAGGGCCGCCCGCCGTCGGGATTCTCCGTCGGATGCGGGGCATAGCCCTGCTTGAGTACGGCACCCGTGTCCGCGTCACAGACCACGATGCGAGTGAAATCGGGCGAACTGTCCAACCCTGCGACTATCCCCATGCCACGAATTCTGCCGCACCGCGCGACGTGTCCCGCACCTCAGCTCCCGGGAGCCGTCCCGGCTAGGTGTTGCTGGTGCCCCAGTCGTCCTCGCCGCCGCCCTGCCCGCGCTCGCGCAGCGACCGCACCCGGTCGCTCACCGAGTCCGGGACGCGGTCCCCCACCTTCTCGGACACGGAGTGGAAGGCCTTGCCCGCCACGTCGCGGCCCTGCTGGGTCGCGGACTCGACGGTGTTGCGCACGGCCGGGTTCTGCGCGATCTCCCGGGCGGACTTCTTCAGCTTCTCGTAGCGCTCGCGGCCGGCCCGGGTACCCAGCACGTACCCGAGAGCCAGACCCGCCACGAATGTGAGCCGGTAGCGCATGTCTGCCACCCTTCCCTTGCGTCGGCGTCGAGCGTCTGTTCGCTCGTCGGCTGCTCTGCGTCGGCGGTGGGGGATACCGATTGGCGGAGCACCCCCCTGCTTGCGCTAATGTATGTGTCGCAGCGACCGCCCGCCGCCTGGAGAGTTCCCAGGTAGCTGCGTTCGATGCAAACGAGACGATCCCCTGTAGCTCAATTGGCAGAGCAGCCGGCTGTTAACCGGCAGGTTACTGGTTCGAGTCCAGTCGGGGGAGCTCGGTCTCCTGTAGCTCAATTGGCAGAGCAGCCGGCTGTTAACCGGCAGGTTACTGGTTCGAGTCCAGTCGGGAGAGCAAGTGAGATGGACCCTTGAGATTCCCCTCAGGGGTCCATTTTCATGCCTGGTGGAACCATGCGGGCAGCCCTGCAGTCCTCATGGTCGAGCGATGCCGACCATCCGAAGCAGGAGATCGTATGAGCGGCTATGCTGCGGCAGACGGCGCGCACAAATGTGCGCGACGCGCCGTTAGGGGCGGTAGCTCAGCCGGTTAGAGCAGCGGACTCATAATCCGTCGGCCGTGGGTTCGAGTCCCACCCGCCCCACCGAGGCGCTGGGGCGCAGGAACGATTCCACCTGCGTCAACAGTGCAAACCTTCCGGCCCTGCTCTTTGCGGTGACATGCCGGGCGCGGGACAAGCGGTGGCCCCGCCGATCGGCGCAGGGTGCCACCGCGTCCCGCTTTTTTTCGGCCCGGCCCTCAGACGCGCTCCAGGACCACGACCGGGATCGACCGGTCGGTCTTCGTCTGGTACTCGTCGTAGGCGGGCCACGTCGCCGCCATCGTCCGCCACATCCCCGGCTTCTCGTCCGCGGTCGCGGTGCGTGCGCGGGCGGTGAAGCGGTCGCCCTTGATCTGCACCTGCACCTCGGGGTCCGCCTCCAGGTTCCGGAACCAGAGGGGCGGGGCGTCGGCTCCGCCGTTCGATGCCACCACGAGCACCGCGTCACCGTGCGGCCGGTAGATCAGCGGGGTGCTGCGCTGCTCGCCGCTCTTGCGGCCGGTGGTGGTGAGGATGAGCACCGTGGTGCCCTGCCAGTCGTGGCCCTCCTCGCCGTCGGTCTCGACGTAGCGCTTGACGTGTTCCTTGCCGAACAGCATCTGCTGTCTCCTTCGTGTCCTCGCGGGCCGGCGCCGGGCCGGCCCGACGTCATGGCAACCCTGCGCTTTCCCGGCTGCCGGGCGCCGAATCGACGCGCCCGACGGAGAGTGAGCTTCAGGTCCGGGATCCGGGGAACCAGGGCGTCATGAAGATATTGATCGTCCTGGTCGTCGTCGGCCTCGCCGCAGCCTGGTACCTCCAGTCGCGGAAGCGCCGGTGAGCGCGCACCACGGACCCGCGTCCGCCCCGCCGGTGACCGTGCACCCCCCGGTCGGCACGGGCGGCCGCCGGGTCACGGTCCGCGGGGAGATCCTCGGCCTCGCGCACTCCGATGCCGATGTCGTCGCGTTCCTGCGGGACACCGGGCTGCCGGACGCGGAGGAGCTGCTCGACGATCCGGCCCGGGTGCAGTGGCGCGGCGGGCACGCGCATCGCTATGAGGCGGCCTGAGCGGGTCACCCGGACCGGCGTGCGCCGGGCGGTCGCTCAGAGAGGCGCCTGCCACGTGGTCGTCGTGCCGGACCCGGCGCCGTCCGTCGTGCCGTCGTCGTACACCGTCAGGCGCACACCCTCACGGCCGTCCGGCAGCGTCGCGCGTGCGTCCACCGCCACCTCGATGCGCGTCACGTCGGGGCGGCGGGACGCGGTGGCCAGGGCGCGGCGCAGGGCGGTCAGGAGATGGCCCGCCGCCGGGTCCGTGACGCGGGTGTCGACGGCGCCGGAGAAGTGCACCGAGGGCTGTACGCCGACGACAGCCGCCGCGCCCGCCGTCTCGCGCAGCACCTTGCCGCGGAACGTGGTGGGGGCGTCGGCGGGCGGCTGCTGGAGCGCGAAGATCGCCGTACGGACTTCCTGGATGGTGGACTCCAGCTCGTCCACGGCCTGCTCCAGGGTCGACTCGACCTGAGGAGATCGGTCCCTGCTCCGGGTGGACTCCAGCATCATGCCGGTGGCGAAGAGCCGCTGGACGACGAGGTCGTGCAGGTCGCGGGCGATGCGGTCGCGGTCCTCGAACACCGCGAGGCGCTGCCTGCTCTGCTGGGCGTCCGCCAGGACGAGCGCCAGGGCGGCCTGCGAGGCGAACTGCGTGGCCAGCAGCCGCTCCACGGAGGTGTAGGCACGCTCGCCCCTGCGGCGGGGCAGCGCGAGCGTCCCGATGAGCCGTCCGTCGGCCTGGAGCGGCAGCATCAGGCTTGGCCCGAAGTTGGTCCGCACGTGGGTGGTCATCCGGGGGTCGGTCGCGGAGTCCTCGATGAACACCGGCTCACCCCCGAGCAGTTGTTCGAGGACCGCGCTGCCGGGCTCGATGGTGGTGCCGATGAGGTCGTTCTGGAGGTCGCGGGAAGGGGCCGGGGCCGTGCTCGGCGGATCGTCGGCGTCCTGCGCCGTCGCCGCCGCGACGATCCGCATGCCGCCCTGGTCCGTGGGTTGCAGGATCACCCCGGCGGAGGCGTTCGCGAGGATGCGGGCCTTCTCGGCGACCGTCATCAGGGCGTCGGACGCCGGTTCGCCGGTGAGCAGCGCCGTGGTGACCGCCGCGGCCCCGTCGATCCAGCGCTCGCGCTGCCTCGCCGCCTCGTACAGCCGGGCGTTGCCGATCGCGATGCCCGCCTGGCTCGCCAGGACGCGGAGCAGTTGCAGGTCCTCGTCGGTGAAGCGGCCCCCGCGCTTCTCGGTGAGGTAGAGATTGCCGAACGCCTCGTCGTGTACGTGCACGGGAACGCCCAGGAAGCTGTGCATCTCCGGGTGGCCCGGCGGCACGCCGCACGAGCGGGGGTCCGCCGTCAGGTCGTCCAGGAGGAGCGGCCGCGGCTCGCGGATCAGGGTGCCGAGGAGCCCCGAGTGGCCGTCGGGCAGCGGGCCGATGCGCTCCCGCTCGGCCTCGGTCAGGCCCGCCGTGAACAGATCGGTCAGCTTGCCGTGGCCAGGGTCGATGACGCCGAGCGCGCCGTACCGCGCGCCGGTCAGCTCGGCCGCGCTCTCCACGATGTGCTGGAGCGTGGTGTGCAGTTCGAGGTCCGAGCCGACGCCGAGCACCGCGTCCAGGAGCGGCACGAGGGGCAGGGGAAGGTCGGTGCCGCTCATCGCGCGGTGCCCGCCGGGTTCCCCGCGGCCCCGCCGCGCCGCGCCTTCCCGATCAGGCCCAGCAGCGAGACCACCATCCACGCACCCTCCAGAAGCAGAAAACCCCATTGCCTTTCGTAGAGAGCATCGCCCGCCGTGAGCCCGGACCCGGCGAAGTTCAGCCAGAGGTAGGACCAGGTGCCCGTGCCGAGCCTGCCCGCCTGGGCCAGGACGAAGGCGAGCAGGATCAGCGCGGAGCCGACCAGCTGCACGGTCATCGACATACGGGCACTCTTCCGCGGGGCGCGATCAGCGGGGGAGGGCTGGGGTCAGCCGGACAGGGGCGCGGTCAGCCGGAAAGGGGGTTGAGGGCCAGCGGCTGGATCTTGCCCTCCAGCATCGCCCCCAGGCCCATCACGGCGCAGACGTCGGGCCGCTCGGCGATCTCCACCGGCATCCCGGTCGCGTCCCGCAGCATCTGGTCCAGCCCCGGAAGCAGCGCGCTCCCGCCGACCATCATGATCCCGCGATCGGCCAGGTCGGCCACCAGGTCCGGCGGGCAGTCCCGCAGCACCTTGCCGATGCCGTCGAGCACCGCGGTGAGCGGCGTGTGGATCGCCTCGCGGACGGCGGCGGTGTCCACGTGCACCGAGCGGGCCAGGCCCGTGGCGACGTCCCGGCCGTGGATCTCGGTCGACTCGGGCCCCTGTGACGTGAGGCCGTTGCCGCGCAGGGCGAGCTGAAGGGGACGTACCGACTGGCTGGGCAGCATCAGTTCGTGGTGGTGGCGCAGGTGCTGGACGATCGCGTGGTCGATGGCCTCACCGCCGACCGGGATCCGCTGGGCGGTCACGATCGACCCGAGCGACAACACCGCGACCTGCGTGGTCGCGGCCCCGCACACCAGGATCATGGTCGCTTCCGGCTGCTCCACGGGCAGCCCGCAGCCGACCGCCGCCGCGATGAGCGTGTCCACGAGTTCGACCCTGCGCGCCCCGAGACCGACCATCGTCTCCACGGCGGCGCGGCGCGCCAGCGGGTCCGCGTCGTGCGGCGTGCAGGCGGCGGCGCGAAGCCGCGGCTTGCGGCGCAGATTGCGGCGGAGCTTCTCGCCGATCAGGTGCCGCAGCATGCGCTGGGCCATCTCGATGTCGACGACGGTGCCGCCGGAGACCGGACGTACGACCCGGATGTAGCCCGGCGTGCGTCCCGTCATCTGCTCGGCGAACCGGCCGACCGCGATGAGCGCGCCCGTCCGTGTGTTCACGGCGGCGGCGCTGGGCTCGTCGACGACGAGACCCGCGCCCTTCACGAACACCCGGGTCCTCGCGGCACCCAGGTCGACGGCGATGTGGCAGCGGCGCAACTGCTCCAGACTGACGGTCATGGCAGATCCTCCCGAGAGCGCAGACCGTACGGACCGCCGGACGACGGTCCCATCTCGCATCGTGCGGTGGCCGCGGGCGGCGCGCGCGTTGGGCTGAGCCGGGCGGGGTGCCGCCGCACGGGTGGTCTTGATCGCGTCGCGGGCGGCGCAGTTAGCATCCCGTGTGACGCAAACGCCCCCTGACGAAGACGAAGCCGACGGCCCCCGCATACCCGGAGCCGTCAGTAACCCCCCGCTGTCCCCGGTACCAGTGGAGCCCCGGGAGCCCGTCACGAAAAGGCGGATACTCGCCGATCTGACGCCTTTGCGTACGTCGGTCGACTACCGCCGCCTCTGGATCGGCAACACCATCTCCTGGCTGGGCCAGGCGATGACCGCCCTCGCGGTCTCCCTCCAGGTCTACGACATCACGCACTCCAGCTTCTCGGTCGGCCTGGTGGGGCTCTTCTCGCTGGTCCCGCTGGTGGTCTTCGGCCTGTACGGGGGCGCGATCGCCGACACGGTCGACCGGCGGAAGCTGGGCCTCTACTCCTCGCTCGGCTCGTGCGGGCTCTCGGTGGCCCTCGCGGCGGGTGCCTTCGCGGGCTTCCACCACGTGTGGTTCCTCTACTCCGTGGTCGCGCTCCAGGCGGTGTGCGGGGCGCTGAACTCGCCGGCGCGCTCGTCGATGATCCCGCGCCTGCTGCCGCCCGAGCAGTTGCCCGCGGCCAACGCGCTCTCGTCGATGACGACGACGTCGGGCACGATGCTCGGGCCCATGCTTGGCGGGCTCATCGTCGGCCTGTGGGGCTATCAGGCGGCGTACACGGTGGACGCGGTGGCTTTCAGCGCGTCCCTGTACGCGATGTGGCGGCTCCCCGCGATGCGGCCGGAGGGCTCGGAGGAAGGGGTGCGCAGGAAGCGGGCCTCGGTCCTCGACGGGCTGCGGTTCCTGGCCACGCGGCCGAACCTGCGGATGACCTTCTTCTCGGACATGTGCGCGATGGTGCTCGCGCATCCGCGGGCCCTGTTCCCCGCGGTCGCGGTGGTGTGGTTCGCGGGCGACGCGAAGACGGCGGGCCTGCTGGTCGCGGCGCCCGCGGTGGGCGCGCTGCTCGGCGCGGTCTTCTCCGGGTGGCTGGGGCGGATCAGGCGGCACGGGCTCGCGATCCTGTGCGCGGTGGCCGGGTGGGGCACGGCGATCGCCGTCTTCGGCCTGACGCGGAACCTCTGGCTCGGCCTCTTCTTCCTCGCCCTCGCCGGGTGTGCGGACACCGTCTCGATGGTGTTCCGGAGCACGATGCTCCAGGCGGCCGTGCCGGACGAGATGCGGGGGCGGCTCCAGGGGGTCTTCATCGTGGTGGTGGCGGGCGGGCCGCGCCTCGGGGACTTCATCGCGGGGTCGGTGGGGGATCTGAGCTCGCCGGGGGTCGCGGTGGTGGGCGGCGGCATCGCGTGCGTCGTCGCCGTGGGGCTGCTGGCCCTGCGGTGGCCACGGTTCGCCCGGTATGACTCGCGGGTGCCGGAGGCGTGAGGGCGGTGCACCCGGGGGCTCGGTGCTCTCAGGTGCCGCGGACCGCGTCGATCAGTGAGGCGAGCGAGTCGAGCGTCAGCTCGCAGCCGTCGGCCCGGAGCCTGCGGTAGGAACTCTCGTCGCGGCGGAAGCCGATGAACGGCAGTTCGAGCTGCCGGGCGGCGAGCAGCTCGGCCGACGAGGAGCCGACCATCACGCAGCGCCCGGCATCGGAATCCAGGGCGAGGAGCGCGCGGCGCAGGCAGTCGGGGTCCGGCAGCAGGGGAGAGCCGCCGCGGCGGCCGTGAACGCCGCCGGGCACCGCGGGGGTCAGGCCCCGCCGGGTCAGCAGTTCCGTCATGACGCCGGAGTCGCAGTCACCGGCGACCGCGACGCCGACACCGCGGTCCGCGAGGGCGTTCAGGAGCTGGGGCAGATGCGGGGTGGGCCGGGCGTTCATCAGGTTCTGCCGCTCGATGTAGGTGAGCCGGGTGCGCAGTTCGGCGGCCAGCTCATGGCTCTGGTGGGCGCGGAGCAGGTCC
>NZ_JBNNJZ010000256.1:0-11312 GCF_050270335.1 Streptomyces sp. NPDC059900 | reverse complement strand
GTCCGGGCCTCCCCCCCGCCCCGGCTGTCCGGATTCCCAGGGCGCCCCGTCCCCCTACCCGGGCCCCGGGGCCGACGCCTGTCCGGGCTGCTGCTCTGGCTGCCCCCTGCTGAGGCCGGAGCGGCTCAGCGATCCGCGAAGACCATCCAGACCTGGCCGGGAGCGAAGGGCATCGGACGGCCGTCGGCGAGCGTGAACGTCGTGCCGCTTTCGGCGCTCGACCGCTTCCAGCGGGTCTTGTACGCCTTGCCGCCCCGCAGCACCGTCGCCCGGCCGCTGCCGACCGTCTTGATGTACGGGGTCGCCGCGCCGTTGACGTCCTTGTAGCGCGACGGCGGCATGTCCACGTGCTGGATCACGACCGTCCGCGCGCCGAGCCGCGCCCCCGAGGAGCTGCGGGCCGGGGCCCCGTCGAAGGACGCGAGCCAGCGGCGCTCGCCGGGCGACCAGCGGAAGGTGTGGCTGGCCCCCGAGTAGCGGACGGTCCGCGCCGCGGTCCGGGTGCCGCCGTCCGGGGCCGGGCCGAAGCGGAAGCCGACGTCGCCGGGGTGGCTGGCCTTGGGGGCCGTGCGCAGCGCGGACTCGGGGCGGACGAAGAGATTGTGCGGGGCGGGCCGGTTGCCGCTGCGGAAGTAGGCGCCGGGGTAGCTGCCGAACGGGCGCGCGTACAGCGGTGCTTCCTTGAGCACCTTGTTGAGCGAGCTGCGCACACCCGAGTAGGCGAGGGCCGGGCGCCCGAACTGGCGCAGCAGCTCGATGTCCGACTCCCGTGCGCTGCGCACCGGTCCGACGGCCTTGGGCAGGCGGCTGGAGTACACCCCCATCAGGCGGCTCATGCCGCCCTCGACCTTTTCCACGTAGACGATGTCCGCCTGCGCGAGACCGGTGTGCGGGCGTGCCCTCGGCGCGTTGTCGAACTTCACCGCGAGCACCGGGCCCTTCTGCGCCGCACGGCCGGTGAAGGGCGACCGGTCGCCCGGCGGTGCCGTGTCCGCCGGTGCGCTCTCGTGTGCGGCTCCCATGGTGAGCGCGCCCACGGCGAGCGTGGCGAGGAGTCTGGTGCCGATGCGGGTGCGGCGCCGGGTTCCGGCAGGCCCTGCTGTCATCGCGGTGCTCCGTTCGTCCCCGAACACGCGGCTCCGGGACCAGTCGTTCCTGGCAGTGGCAGCCGCAGTCCTTCCTCCGGGGCGCCGGCGGCGAACCCGGCATAGGGCCATCCAGCCGCCTGGACTCACCACGGCGGCGTACGTGCCGGGCCCTCCCGCGGGCCCGGCACGCATTCCGTGGAGGTCAGGCGGTGTGCAGGGTGAGGCCGTAGCGGTTCAGGATCTCGTTGATCGGCTGGTACCAGGTCTCGCCGCCGCCGCTGCAGTTGCCCCAGCCGCCGGAGGTGACGCCCTGGGCCTGGTCACCGCTGATGAACGAGCCGCCGGAGTCCCCGCCTTCGGCGCACACGCTGGTCTTGGTCATCTGGTGGACGGCGCCCTGGCTGTAGTTCACGGTCTCGTTCTTGGCGAGCACGTTGCCGCAGTGCCAGTGCGTGGTGGAGCCGGAGCGGCAGATCGAGGCGCCGACCGGTGCCTCGTTCGAACCGCGGACGAGCTGGTCGGAGACGGTGCCCCAGCCGAGGACCACCGGGACGGTCCACCAGCCGTTGCCCACGCTGACCCAGGCGTAGTCGTTGTCCGGGAACGAAGAGCCCCGGAAGTTGCCGATCGCGGAGTTGTCCCAGCCGCGCACGGAGGCGCCCGTCTGCCCGCAGTGGCCCGCGGTGACGAACCCGCCGTGCACCGAGAAGCCGATGGAACAGCGGACGTTGCCGGTGTAGTACGGGTCGCCGCCGACGGTCCCTGCGGCGAAGGTGCTCGGGGCCTTGCCGACCGTCTCGACCTCGACGGGGCCTGCCTTGCGGGCACGGTCGACGAAGCGTTGGACATCGTTGTCGTTCTGCTGAGCAGCGACGACGTTCACCACGACCTTGTTGCTGCGCGGCGCCACGTGCCAGCTGCTGACGCCCTTGGGCGCGGACAGCTTGTCGATGCGTGCCTTGACCGCGTTCAGTTCCTTCTCGCTGTGGCGGACCACGCGGACGGCGGCGCCGGTCGCGCGCAGGGCCCCGGCCTTCCGGGCGCTGGTGGTGGCGACGGTCAGCTTGCCGGTCTTCGCGCTGTACCAGGAGCCCGCGTAGGTCGATCCGGCGGACCGCTGCGCCGCGCGGTCGACGCGTATCGCGGCCTTCTCGGAGGCGAGGCGCTCACGCGCCTGGCTCTCGGTGAGTCCGAAGTCGTTCTGGAGGGCGGTGAGCATGCCCGCGGAGGCCGGGGCGGGGGAGGGGGAGGGCGCGGGGGCGGCGCCGGCGGTGGAGGTGAGCGAGGCGCTTGCCCAGGTGCCGACCAGGAGCAGGGAGGAGAAGGCGATGCGCACTCCGGTTCTGCGTCTCATGGCAGTGCCCTTTCTGTCGTTCCGTCGGGGTGGGGAGGAACAGGGTGATGAGAGCGCTCTCACGTTGAGTTCAGGCGGAGCATAAGAGCGGCCCGGCGGTCATGTCCATACCAACTAAGCGCCATCGGGAGGCAATTGGTGTCGGAAAACCAACGCCGGGCCAAGACTGGGTACGGTGTACGCGCAGGACTGGGTACGGTGTACGCTTTTCCTTCAGTCCGGTTCGGTCCTGTCCAGGCCAAGGAGCATCAGTGACGGTCACACCCGCCGACAGCCACCACATGATTCAGGTGCGGGGCGCCCGCGAGAACAACTTGCGGAACGTCTCGCTAGACATCCCCAAGCGGCGGCTCACCGTCTTCACCGGAGTCTCGGGCTCCGGCAAGTCCTCGCTCGTCTTCGGCACCATCGCCGCCGAGTCGCAGCGGCTCATCAACGAGACGTACACCGCGTTCATCCAGTCGTTCATGCCGAGCCAGAGCCGCCCCGACGTCGACGGGCTGCGCAATCTCAGCGCGGCGATCGTCGTCGACCAGGAGCGGATGGGCGCCAACTCGCGCTCCACGGTGGGCACCGCCACCGACGCCTCCACCATGCTCAGGATCATCTTCAGCCGTCTGGGGGCCCCGGCCGTCGGGACGGCGGGCGCCTTCAGCTTCAATCTGCCCGAAGGCATGTGCCCCCGCTGCGAGGGCACCGGCGAGGCCTCCACGGTCGACGTCGACCGGCTCGTGGACCGCGAGCTCTCGCTGAACGAGGGCGCGATCACCGTGCCGTACTACGCGGTGGACTCCTGGAGCTGGCAGACCGTGGTCAACTCCGGCTTCCTCGACCCGGACAAGAAGGTGAAGGACTACACCGAACAGGAGTGGGCCGACCTCCTGCACAAGGCCCCGACCAAGGTGAAGGCGGGCTCGAACGGCTTCACGTACGAGGGCCTGATAGCCAGGATGCAGCGGACCTGGCTCGCCAAGGACCGCGACGCCCTCCAGCCCCACATCAGGACCTTCGTCGACCGCGCCGTGGTCTTCGCCCGCTGCCCGCTCTGCGAGGGAACGCGCCTGACCGCGGCCGCGCTGTCGTCGAGGATCGACGGCCTGAACATCGCCGACTGCTCCTCGATGCAGATCAGCGACCTCGCCGCGTTCGTGCGCGGCCTCGACGACCCGGCCGTCGCGCCGCTGATCGCGAGCCTGCGCGAGCTGCTCGAATCGCTCGTCGAGATCGGGCTCGGCTATCTGAGCCTGGACCGCACATCGGGCTCGCTCTCCGGCGGCGAGGCCCAGCGCGTGAAGATGGTGCGCCATCTCGGCTCCAGCATCACCGACGTGACGTACGTCTTCGACGAGCCGACCATCGGCCTGCACCCGCACGACATCCGGCGCATGAACGACCTGCTGCTGCGGCTGCGCGACAAGGGCAACACGGTGCTCGTCGTCGAGCACAAGCCCGAGGTCATCGCGATCGCCGACCACGTGGTGGACCTCGGTCCCGCGGCCGGCACGGCGGGCGGGCAGATCTGCTTCACCGGCGACGTGGCGGGGCTGCGCGCGTCGGGCACGCTGACCGGGCGGCATCTGGAACACCGGGCCCGGCTGCGCGAGCAGGTGCGCGTGCCCAAGGGGCAGCTGTCCATCCAGGGCGCCGACCGGCACAACCTCAAGGACGTCGAGGTCGACATCCCGCTCGGGGTGCTCGCCGTGGTCACCGGCGTCGCGGGCTCCGGCAAGAGCTCGCTGATCCACGGCTACCTCTCCGGGCAGGAGGGCGTGGTGGTCGCCGACCAGTCGCCGATCCGCGGCTCGCGCCGCTCGAACCCGGCGACCTACACCGGTCTGCTCGGCCCGATCCGCACCGCGTTCGCCAAGGCCAACGGCGTCAAGGCGGCCCTGTTCAGCGCGAACTCCGATGGCGCCTGCCCCAAGTGCAACGGCATCGGGCTCATCTACACCGACCTGGCGATGATGCCCGGGGTGGCGTCCGTCTGCGAGGCGTGCGCGGGCGAGCGGTTCACCGCCGAGGTCCTCGCCTACCGGCTGCGCGGCAAGAACATCAGCGAGGTCCTCGGCATGTCCGTCGCCGAGGCACTCGATTTCTTCCCCACGGGCCAGGCGCACGCCGTCCTCGGCCGTCTCGGCGATGTCGGGCTCGGCTATCTGCGGCTCGGCCAGCCCCTGAACACCCTCTCCGGCGGCGAGCGCCAGCGCCTCAAGCTCGCCATCCACATGGCGGAGAAGTCCTCGACGTACGTCCTGGACGAACCGACGACCGGACTGCACCTGGCCGACGTGGACAAGCTGCTCGCGCTGCTCGACCGGCTCGTGGACGACGGCAACTCGGTGGTCGTCATCGAGCACCACCAGGCGGTGATGGCGCACGCCGACTGGATCATCGACCTGGGGCCCGGCGGCGGGCACGACGGCGGGCAGGTGGTGTTCACCGGCACGCCCGCGACCCTGGTGACCGAGGGGGAGACCGTGACGGCGCGGCATCTGCGGGAGTACGTCGGCGGCTGAGGCCGGGCCGGAGCCGTAAGGCGATCGTGCTCGGGCACGGTGTCCGCGTAGGGTGCGTGAATGAGCATGCTGGATGACGCCCGCGCGGGCATGAACCCCGAGATCCGACCCCAGGACGACCTGTTCGGCCACGTCAACGGTCACTGGCTTGAGACCGAGCCGATCCCCGAGGATCGCTCGAGCTGGGGCCCCTTCGTGCAGTTGGTCGACACGGCCGAGGAACAAGTGAAGGTGATCATCCAGGAGCTGGCGTCGGACGGCGCCGGCTCGGATGACGCGCGCAAGATCGCCACGCTGTACGCCTCGTTCATGGACGAGGAGACGATCGCCGCCCGCGGGCTCGCCCCGGCGCAGCCCCTGATCGACGCCGTCGCGGGACTGCGGGACACCCGGCAGCTCGCGGCGTTCCTCGGCCGCTTCGAGCGGACCGGCGGCTCCGGTCTGTTCGGTTCCTACATCGACTCGGACGACCGCAACTCCGACCGCTACCTCTTCAACGTCCTCCAGGGCGGGATCGGCCTGCCCGACGAGTCGTACTACCGCGAAGAGAAGTTCGCCGAGATCCGCGAGAAGTACCTCGCCTACCTCACCGAGCTGCTCACGCTGGGCGAGCACGCCTCGCCCGCCGAGGCCGCGCAGACGGTTCTCGCCCTGGAGACCCGCCTCGCCGCGGGCCACTGGGAGCGGGCCGAGACGCGCGACGTGCAGAAGACCTACAACCTCCTCACCCTGCACGAACTGACCACCCTGGCCCCGCACTTCGACTGGCGCGGCTACGCCGAGGGGCTCGGCGGCTCGGAAGCCACCATCGCCGAGACGTGCGTCCGCCAGCCGTCCTTCTTCCGTCACCTGTCCGCGGTCCTTGACGAGGTGCCGATCGAGCAGTGGCGCGACTGGGCGCTGGTGCGGGTCCTGCGTTCGTGCGCGCCCTACCTCACGGACGCGTTCGTGCGGAACAACTTCGAGTTCTACGGCCGCACCCTCAACGGCACCCCCGAGCTGCGCGCCCGGTGGAAGCGGGCGGTCGCGTTCGTCGAGGGCTCCATCGGCGAGGCCGTCGGCAAGGAGTACGTGGCGCGGCACTTCCCGCCGAGCTCCAAGGCGATGATGGACGACCTCGTCGCCAACCTCCTGGAGGCCTACCGCCAGTCGATCGCCCGCCTGGACTGGATGACGGACGAGACGAAGGAGCGCGCCTACGAGAAGCTCGCCACCTTCCGCCCCAAGATCGGCTACCCCGACACCTTCCGCGACTACTCGGCTCTTGAGGTCACCGAGGGCGACCTGCTCGGCAACGCGCAGGCGGCGGACGCCTTCGAGTCCGACCGGCAGCTCGCCAAGATCGGCGCGCCGGTCGACCGCGACGAGTGGTTCATGCTGCCGCAGACCGTCAACGCCTACTACAACCCGGGCACCAACGAGATCTGCTTCCCCGCGGGCATCCTGCAGAAGCCGTTCTTCTCGCCCGACGCCGACCCGGCCGAGAACTACGGCGGCATCGGCTCGGTCATCGGCCACGAGATCGGCCACGGCTTCGACGACCAGGGCGCGCAGTACGACGGTGCGGGCAACCTCAACGACTGGTGGACCGCGGCCGACAAGACCGCGTTCGAGGCGAAGTCGAAGGCGCTGGTCAAGCAGTACGACGCCTTCTCGCCGCGCAACCTGCCGGACGAGTTCGTCAACGGCTCGCTGACGGTCGGCGAGAACATCGGCGACCTGGGCGGTCTGACCATCGGGCACACCGCGTACCGCATCGCGCTCGACGGCGCCGCGATGCCCACGAGCGGCGGCCTGACCGGCTCGCAGCGGCTCTTCATGAGCTGGGCCTACTGCTGGCGCACCAAGCGCCGCAAGGAGCAGGAGCAGCAGTACCTCACCATCGACCCGCACTCGCCGCCCGAGTTCCGCGCCAACATCGTGCGCAACCTCGAAGAGTTCCACGAGGCGTTCGAGACGGCGGAGGGCGACGGTCTCTGGCTGGACCGCGAGGAGCGCGTCCGGATCTGGTGAGCATCCGGGAGTGAAGTCCGGGCCTGGTCGCGGCAGTGTGCCGCGACCGGGCCCGATCCGCTTGGGCCCCGTCAGCCGGAGCGGGGGTGGTTGGCGCGGAAGGCCGGGATGTCGTGCAGGCGGCGGGCGTAGGAGCGGAGGCGGGGGTAGGCGTGCACGGCCTCGTTTTCGGCTGCGGTGAGGTGGACCAGCTGTGCCCACAAGTGCACGTCCGCCGCCGTCAGTTCGTCGCCCACGACGTAGCGGCGCGAGGCAAGACGGCGGTCGAGGCGGTCCAGTGTCGCGGGGGTGAGCGGATCGGCGAGGAAGTCGTGCCAGGTGTCGATCCGGGCGGCCAGGGACGGCGGTCGCAGGAGGCGGCGCGGGCCGTTCCCGTTCCCGTGCGCGGCGAGGCGGCAGGCGAGGTCGCGCAGGATGTCCGGCGTGTGATTGCTGACGACGTGTCCGCTCCACCGGTCGCACAGGGCGGGAACGGTCAGCGGGCCGTGGAAGTGGTACTCGGTGGCCTCGTAGAAGCGGTGCAGGTCGTCGAGTGCGGCGGTGGTGTCCGTGGTCTCCGGGGCCAGGAGCGTCGTGGTGACCGACTCCCTGAGCCCGAGCAGGTCGAGGGTGACCGAGACGCGCAGCGAGCGGGGACATCCGGCCGAGAGATACAGGTGGTATCGGTGGGGCGCCGGATAGAAGCCGCCGGCCAGGTCCGCGCCGATACGGCTGCGGATCGGGGCGGGACACGTGCCGTGCGGGGAGCGCGACGTCTCCGGGACGGGGCGGCGGGGACGGTGCGACGTGATCTCGGGCATGGCTCTCCAGGCAGGTGAGGGGGGCGCCGCCCGGGTGCTTGCCGACGGTGGCGCGGTGGGGGAGAGGGGCAGGCGTAGCCGCGGAGGGCTGCGGCAGGGGGCGCGTTTCCGCTGCGCGCACGTCCCGCGCACCGGGTACGCCATGTACGTCTCGTATGTGCGGGGACGTCAGGCAGCTGGAACCGAGGCGCTGCACACGCGCAGCAGGTCGATGTGCAGACGTCTGGTCAGAATGCGGGGGCGGGGACGGGGCGCGGACAGGAGAGGCCGCTGCATGCCCTTCCTCTCGCCGAACGCCCTGAACATGTGCACCAGCCCTGCCGTCGGGGCCCGTTGAGCCGGGTCGTGACCGTCTCCGGCAGTCTGGGTCCGGGCGTCCGGTGCGTCAAGAAGGCCCGGGAACTCGCCGCCGGGAAGCGGAACAGAAGCAGGGGCCCGGCGGTTGTGCCTGAGAAGGACGCACACCGAGGCACGTACTCAGCTGTGAGCACGCCCATGATCCACGGGCATTGCGCACCGCCCCGGCCTCACGTAACGTCCCGAGCAGGTTACGAGTGTCAGCGTCAAGCCCTGGCTTGCTGACCGGCAACCCTCCCACGCGGCGGGGTGCTCCAGGTGAGGACCAGGCGGACCCGCTCAGGGCTCCGCAAGCGCGAGACGGCGAGGCCCCTGGCCCGCCGGGCCGAAAGGGTGGAGGTGGGGGACGTGTCGGTGATGCTGCCCGTGCTGCCCGCCGCGCCCGCGTCGGCGTCCGTGTCGGCAGCCCCGCGCGTCAAGGTGATCGCCCCGCGCCCACAGGTCCACCTGTACTCCCGACCGCACATCGATCTGCAGCGCGTCGCCGGCGCGCTCTGTCGTTCCTGACCCGTCACCCCGCCGCCGCACCCTCGGAGCCGAGGGGCCGGTGATCTCGTACGGTCGATCAGGAAGGCACACCTTTCGTGTCGTCATCATCAGCGCTGCCCCATTCATCCGCTCAATCCGTTTCCTCCTCTCCCTCCGGCGCCCCGCTGCACCTGGCCGTCGCACTCGACGGCGCGGGCTGGCACCCGGCCGCCTGGCGTGAACCGGTCGCCCGGCCGGGGGAGTTGCTCACCGCCCGGTACTGGACCGATCTGATCACCGAGGCCGAACGCGGCCTGCTCGACTTCGTGACCATCGAGGACGCGCTCGGGCTCCAGTCCTCGCACTTCACCGAATCCGACGGACGCACGGACCAGGTGCGAGGGCGCCTCGACGCGGTCCTCATCGCCGCCCGTGTCGCCCCGCTGACCAGCCACATCGGCCTCGTGCCGACCGTGGTGACCACCCACACGGAGCCCTTCCACATATCCAAGGCGATCGCCACGCTCGACTACGTGAGCGCGGGCCGCGCGGGCCTGCGGGTGCAGGTGTCCGCACGCCGCAACGACGCCGCGCACTTCGGGCGCCGCACGTTTCCCGCCCTCGACGGCGTCGGGGACCTCGGCAGAGCGGACGTACGTGAGCTGACCCTCGACCTCTTCGACGAGGTGGCCGACTACGTCGAAGTCGTGCGCCGCCTCTGGGACAGCTGGGAGGACGACGCGGAGATCCGGGACGTCGCCACCGGCCGCTTCATCGACCGCGAAAAGCTGCACTACGTCGACTTCGAGGGCAAGCACTTCAGCGTCAAGGGCCCCTCGATCACCCCCCGGCCGCCGCAGGGCAGGCCCCTTGTCGGCGCGCTCGCCCACGAGGGCCCGACCGACGCCCCCTTCCGGCTCCTCGGCCGCTCCGCCGACATCGGATTTGTCACCCCGCGCGACGCGGCGCACGCACGCGCCATCGTCACCGCGGTCCGTGCCGAGCAGGACGAGGCCGGGCGCACCGCCGAGCCCCTGAACCTCTTCGGCGACCTGGTGGTGTTCCTCGACGACGACCCGGCCGCCGCCGCGGCCCGCCGCGAGCGCCTTGACGCCCTCGCCGGTCACCCGTACACCAGCGACGCACACGTCTTCACCGGCACACCCGCTCAACTGGCCGACCTGCTTGACGAGTTGCAGCAATCCGGTCTCGCCGGTTTCCGGCTGCGGCCCGCCGTCGCCGGTCACGACCTCCCGGCGATCACCCGGGGCCTGGTGCCCGAACTCCAGCGCCGCGGCGCCTTCCGGCACGCGTACGAGGCCGGCACCCTGCGCGGCCTGCTCGGCCTCGCCCGCCCCGCAAGCCGCTACGCCGCCACCGCCTGAGCCGGAAGGAACCCGACATGAGCAAGTCACCGGACAAGCCGCTCAAGCAGATCCACCTCGCGGCGCACTTCCCCGGCGTCAACAACACCACCGTATGGAGCGACCCCGAAGCCGGGAGCCACATCGAGTTCAGCTCCTTCGCGCACTTCGCCCGCACCGCCGAGCGCGCCAAATTCGACTTCCTGTTCCTCGCCGAGGGTTTGCGCCTGCGTGAACAGGGCGGCGAAATCTACGACTTGGACGTCGTCGGACGGCCCGACACCTTCACCGTCCTCACCGCGCTCGCCGCCGTCACCGAACGCCTCGGCCTGACCGGCACCATCAACTCCACCTTCAACGAGCCGTACGAGGTGGCCCGCCAGTTCGCCAGCCTCGACCACCTCTCCGGCGGGCGCGCCGCCTGGAACGTCGTGACCTCCTGGGACGCCTTCACCGGCGAGAACTTCCGGCGCGGCGGATTCCTGCCGCAGGAGGAGCGGTACTCCAGGGCGAAGGAATTCCTCGCCACGGCGAACGAACTCTTCGACTCCTGGCGGGGTGACGAGATCGCCGCCGACCGGGAGAGCGGCACTTTCCTGCGCGACGCCAAGGCGGGCGCCTTCGTCCACCAGGGGCAGCACTTCGACATCCAGGGGCAGTTCAACGTCCCGCGCAGCCCGCAGGGCCGACCCGTCATCTTCCAGGCCGGTGACTCCGAGGAGGGGCGCGAGTTCGCGGCCGAGGGCGCCGACGCGATCTTCAGCCGGTACAGCACGCTCAAGGAAGGCCAGGCGTTCTACACGGACGTCAAGGGACGCCTCGCGCGCTACGGCCGCACCCACGACCAGCTGCTCATCCTGCCCGCCGCGACCTTCGTCCTCGGGGACACGGACGCCGATGCGGAGGAACTCTCCCGCGAGGTGCGGCGCAAGCAGGTCAGCGGCGCAACGGCGATCAAGCATCTGGAGTTCGTCTGGAACCGCGACCTGTCCGCGTACGACCCGGACGGACCGCTGCCCGGCATCGACCCCGACCTCGGCGAGCACACCGTCGCCCGCGGGCGCGCCCAGGTACGGATGTACCGCGACCCGCTGGCCACCGCGCGCGAATGGCGTGAGCTCGCGGCCGCGAACAAGTGGTCCATCCGTGACCTCGTCATCGAGACCGGCAACCGCCAGTCCTTCGTCGGCTCCCCGGCCACCGTCGCCGAGACGATCAACTCCTTCGTCCAGGCCGACGCGAGCGACGGTTTCATCCTCGTCCCGCACATCACCCCCGGCGGCCTCGACGCCTTCGCCGACACCGTGGTCCCGCTGCTCCAGGAGCGCGGCGTGTTCCGCACGGAGTACGAG
>NZ_JBNNJZ010000255.1:0-11335 GCF_050270335.1 Streptomyces sp. NPDC059900 | reverse complement strand
CCGCGGGCAACATCGCCTCGGAGAACGGCAACGCCGTCTACACGGCCGTCGAGTGCGCGGACGCCAAGTGGCCCACCAGCTGGAAGAAGTGGGACCGGGACAACTCCCGCATCCACCGCGACAACCCGTTCATGACGTGGGCCAACGCCTGGATGAACCTGCCCTGCGCCACCTGGAAGAGCAAGCAGCACGAGCCCGTCGAGGTCAAGACGGGCAAGGGCCTGCCGCCCGTCCTCATCGCGCAGTCGACCCGCGACGCCGCCACGCCGTACGAGGGCGCCGTCGAGCTGCACAAGCGGTTCAAGGGCTCGCGACTGATCACGGAGAAGGACGCCGGCTCGCACGGCATCACGAACCTGGTCAACCCGTGCCTCAACGACCGTGTCGACACCTACCTGCTGACCGGCAAGGTGGACAGCAAGGACGTGACCTGCACCCCGCACGCCACGCCCAAGCCGTAACAACCAGCCGTTAGGCACACAACGGGGCGCCGGAGAGATCCGGCGCCCCGTTCTGCTGCCTTCTACGCTGCTGCCTTCTACGCTGCCGCCTCCTGCGCGATCCCGGCCGTACGCGGCTGAGCGATCGCCACGTAGTCCGCGGTCCGCAGGGCCAGCGAGCGGTCCAGGCGTGCCGCGTTGAAGAAGAGCTCCTCGTGGGCGAGCAGCGCCGGGTCCACGACCAGTTCCAGCTCGGGGTCGAAGGAGAACGGCAGGATCGTGCCGCTCGCGCTGCCCGCGAGCCGCTCGGCCGCCTCCTGCGTGGCGAAGCCGGCGTACGTCCCGCCGAGCAGCTGCTTGAGCGCGTTCAGATCGACGCGCCGGTCACCGGGCACCACCGCGAGCGCGTACCGCTTCGTCTTCTTGCCGGTCTTCACCATCACCACGATGCACTTGGCGGCCTGCTGGAGGGTGTTGCCCCGCAGCGTGCTGACCGCCTCCGTGGCGCCCTCGGCCTCGTGCTCGATGACGCGGAACGCCGCGCCCCGCTCCTCAAGCAGCCCGATCAGCTTCGTGTACAGGCCGTGCTCGCTCATCCGTGTCTCCCCTGGTGCCCGGCAGCGCGTCAGGTCCGCGCCGGCCGCTCCTGGTCAGACCGTACGTCAGGACATCAACTCAACGGCATCCGGGGGAATTTGCGCCGGCTCGCCGCGGCGGCCCGCTCGGCCTCCTCCGCCTTCACGACCGCGGCGTACTTGTCGACGTACTCCTGTCCCGAGAGCCCGAGGATGGCGTACATGATCTCGTCGGTGACCGCGCGCAGGACCGCCTTCTCGTTTTCCATGCCCGCGTAGCGCGAGAAGTCCAGCGGGGCGCCGAAGCGGATGGAGACCTTCTGGAAGTTCGGCATCTTCTGGCCCGGCGGCTGCGCCTCGAACGTGCCGATCATCGCGCACGGGATCACCGGTGCCTGCGCCTTGAGGGCCATCGCGGCGACGCCGACCTTCCCCTTGTAGAGGCGTCCGTCGTGCGAGCGGGTGCCCTCCGGGTAGATCCCGAGCAGTTCCCCCTTGCGCAGCACGCCCAGGCCCTCGCGGATCGCGGCCTGGCCCGCCTCCTTGCCGGAGCGGTCCACCGGGATCTGTCCCGCGCTGCGGAAGAACGTGGCCGTGAGGCGGCCCCTGAGGCCGGGCCCCGTGAAGTACTCGGCCTTCGCGAGGAAGGTGATCCGCCGCTTGATGATGGCGGGCATCAGGAAGTGGTCCGAGAACGACAGGTGGTTGCCCGCCACGATCGCCGCACCGGTCTCCGGTATGTGCTCCAGTCCCTCGATGCGCGGCCGGAACATGAGCCGCAGCAGCGGCCCCAGGACGACGTACTTGAGCAGGTAGTAGTACACCCGTTGCTCCTTGACGTAGGTGGACCGGCCTGGGTGCTGCGTCGTCGCAGGTCACGGGTCCTCGCGCGCAGCGGTCAGTTTAGGTGCGAGACCTCCACGGGAGAAGGGAGCGAAGCCGGGCGGCCCGGGCTCCGGTCGATACTCGGCGGGATCGGCCCCGAGCGAAGCCCCGCATCGCGGTGCCCCGCCCGTCCGCGCCCCTCCCCGGCCCCGTACGGGTGACTGCCCGGCGTGTCGGCCGGGCGGGCAACGGCCGTGCGGGGTGGCCTGGACGCTCCGAGACGCAGCACGTCACCGCTCCGTCACCGTTCCAGGAGGTCCCCATGAGTGCCCGTCCCACGTCCCGCCTGCGCCCGGTCGCGGCCACCGCCGCCGCGCTGCTCTCCCTCGCCGCGGCCGCAACCGCAGCCGTGCCCGCCCACGCTGCCGACGAGGCGGCTCCGGCGCGGGCCACCGGCGTCTTCCTCACCGTTACCGGGGACGACAACGCCTGGGTCCGCGGTGTGCTGCTCGATTGCAGGACCGAGCGGCCCGGCCACCATCCGCACGCGGCCGAGGCCTGTGCGGCCATCGACGCGGCGAAGGGCGACTTCGACAAGCTGCCCGCGAAGAAGGGGATCTGCACCAAGCAGTACGCCCCGGTCACCGTGAGCGCCACGGGCACCCACCGGGGCAAGCCGGTCAGCTGGCAGAAGACCTACGGCAACGCCTGCGAGATGGGCTACTCGACGGGCGCCGTCTTCCGCTTCTGACCGGCGCCGTCCCGCGCCGTCCGCGCTTTTCCTCGCTGCCGCGCGGCACCCCTCAGGGGGTGCTGCGCGAGAGCACCATCGCCAGCGTGAGCATGCCGATGACGACCCAGCCGAACCACAGCCAGCCGTTGCTCCCGAGCGCGACCGTGTACGCGGTCACCGCGACCAGACCTCCGATGGTGAATACACCCATCGTCTTCGTAGAATCAGGCATCGCCCTGCCTCCTCCCGGCAGCCCCGGCGCCTCGACGCCAGAACCGCGGCCTGAGACCATCCTCGCCCGCGAAGACCCATTGCCGCCAGAGGGCTGCTAGCGCCCGCGCGCGGCCAGTGAGGCGAGATAGGCGTTGTACGCCTCGAGCTCCTTGTCGCCGTCGCGGTCCGCGGCCCGGTCTGTACGCCGTGCCTGGCGCTGATCGGAGCGGTACCACTGGAAGAGCAGCGCGAGCAGCACGAGCACCGAGGGCACCTCGCTGAACGCCCAGGCGATGCCGCCGGCGGCGGTCTGGTCGGCGAGTGCGTCGATGCCCAGTGAGGCGGGCGGGTTCTTGTAGGTGCCCACCATCGGCTCGGAGGCCATCATCAGCGCGATGCCGAAGAACGCGTGGAAGGGCATGCCCGCGAACAGCTCCAGCATCCGCATGATGTAGCCGGGCCGGTGCGGTCCCGGGTCGACGCCCATGATCGGCCAGAAGAAGACCAGGCCGACCGCGAGGAAGTGCACCATCATCCCGATGTGGCCCGCCTTGGAGCCCATCAGGGTGTCGAAGAGCGGGGTGAAGTACAGCGCGTACAGGCTCGCGATGAACAGCGGGATGGTGAACGCGGGGTGCGTGATGATCTTGACGTAGCGGCTGTGCAGGATCCACAGCAGGACCTCGCGCGGGCCCTTGCGGCCGCGGCCCGCGACGGGCAGCGCGCGCAGGGCGAGGGTGATCGGGGCGCCCATCAGGAGCAGGATCGGCGAGAGCATGCTGATGACCATGTGCTGCACCATGTGCACGCTGAACATGACCATGCCGTAGTCGTTCAGCTGGGTGCACATCACGAGCAGGATGGTCAGGACGCCCGCCACGAAGGAGACCGTGCGGCCGATGGGCCACTTGTCGCCGCGCCGCACGAGCCGGACCACGCCCCAGCCGTAGAGGGCCAAGGCCACCAGGGAGCCGATGAGGAAGAAGGGGTCGGCCGAGAGTTCGAGCCCGCGCCCCAGCGTGAACGGCGGCAGATCCATGTTCATGCCGTGCCCGCTGTGATCCATCCACTGGCTCCTGATTCGTGCGGTTGTGCGCTGTGTGTCCGCACCAGACTAGAACGGCCCCCGGACGCCGACGCGTCCGGGGGCCGTTCCTTGAGCCGTAAATCAGGCCCCTGAATCAGAGCCTGTCTCTAGAGGACGCACTCCGCCTCGGCGTAGCGCTCGTCCGGCACCGTCTTGAGGGTCTCGACGGCCTCGGCGAGCGGGACCATCGTGATGTCCGTGCCGTGCAGCGCGGTCATCTTGCCGAACTCGCCGCGGTGCACGGCCTCCACGGCGTGCCAGCCGAAGCGGGTGGCGAGGACGCGGTCGTACGCGGTGGGGGTGCCGCCGCGCTGGACGTGCCCGAGGATCACCGGACGCGCCTCCTTGCCCAGGCGCTGCTCCAGTTCGATGGAGAGCTGGCGGGCGATGCCGGCGAACCGCTCGTGGCCGTACATGTCCTTGATGCCCTCGTCGAACTTCATCGAGCCCTCGCGCGGTTTGGCACCCTCGGCGGCCACGACGATCGCGAACTTCTTCCCGGCGGAGAAGCGTTCGCCGACCTTCGCCGCGAGTTCCTCGATGTCGAAGGGCCGCTCCGGCACGACGATCGCGTGCGCGCCTGCGGCCATGCCCGAGTGCAGTGCGATCCAGCCGGTGTGCCGGCCCATGACCTCGACGATCAGGACCCGCTGGTGGGACTCGGCGGTCGTCTTGAGGCGGTCCAGGGCCTCGGTCGCCACGCCGACCGCGGTGTCGAAGCCGAACGTCACGTCGGTGACCGCGATGTCGTTGTCGATGGTCTTGGGTACGCCGACGATCGGCAGACCGGCGTCCGACAGGAGGCGGGCGGCCTTGAGGGTGCCTTCGCCGCCGATCGGGATGACGGCGTCCAGGCCGAGGTCGGCGAGGTGGCCCTTGGCCCGCTCGACGCCGTCGCGCAGATGCGCGGGCTGGACGCGGGATGAGCCGAGAATCGTTCCGCCGCGGGCCAGGATGCCGCCCACCGCGTCCAGGTCGAGCTTGCGGTAGTCGCATTCGAGCAGGCCGCGCCAGCCGTCGTGGAAGCCGATGACCTCGTCGCCGTGGTCGACGACGGCACGGTGCACGACCGAACGGATGACGGCGTTCAGACCGGGGCAGTCGCCGCCGGAGGTGAGGACACCAATGCGCATAGCCCGGAATACCTTTGCAACGTGGGCCGAAGTCCGGACCACGTCGTCCGGCTGAACCCCGCCACCCTATAGGCGTCAGGGGGCGGGGCCGTACCGGGCGTCCGACTGCTGGACTGCGCCGCTCACCTGTGCGGCAAGGGCATCAGGCGGGCTGCTGCGCCGCGTTCATGCGCTCGGCGCGCAGCGCCTCGTACCAGCGGTCGTCGGTGGGCGGCAGCGCGTTCACGTCGAGGGCCAGCTTCAGGAGCAGGTCCGCGATCAGCGGGTTGCGGGCCAGGACGGGACCGTGCATGTAGGTGCCGAAGACGGTGCCGTTGTACGCGCCCTCGGTGCCGTCGCCCGTGCCGTTGCCCCGGCCGAGGCTGACGCGGGCGAAGGGCCGCGCGGAGGGGCCGATGTGCGTGATGCCCTGGTGGTTCTCGAAGCCGGTCAGCGGAGGCAGGCCCAGCTGCGGGTCGATGTCGCCCAGGACGTCGCCGACGCAGCGGTCGCCCTCGCCGCGGGTGGAGATCACGTCGAGCAGGCCGAGGCCCGGCTCGCGCTGGCCGAGGTCGTTGATGAACTCCTGGCCCAGAATCTGGTAGCCCGCGCACACCGAGAAGACGATCGCGCCGTTGCCCACGGCCCGCTGGAGGCCGCCGTCGCGGCGCAGGCGCTCGGCGGCCAGGCGCTGCGGACGGTCCTCGCCGCCGCCGATCAGGTAGATGTCGCCGGAGGTGGGCACCGGCTGGTCGCTGCGCACGTCGTAGCGCTCGACCTGGAGGCCGCGCTGGTGGGCGCGGCGCTCCACGACCAGGGCGTTGCCCTGGTCTCCGTACGTGCTGAGCAGGTCGGGGTAGACCCACACCAGCCGCAGGCTGTTGTCGCTCATGCTCATTCGTCCCTACGAGGGTCTAGAGGGTCCGGTGGGGTCAGTTGCCGACGCGGCGGCGCAGGTCCTGGAACGCGGTGTAGTTCGCGATCGTCTCGATGCGTCCGGGCGGCGCGAGCTGCACGGCCTCGTCGAGGGACTCGCAGACCCGGAAGTCCAGGCCCGCGACCTCAAGACGCACGGCGAGGTCCAGCTTGCGGTCGCCGAGCACGAAGATCGGGTGACCGGCCAGGCGGGTGTAGTCGACGTCCCACAGCCAAGAGGTGTCGGTGCCGTCGGCGCCGCGGGCGTTCACGGACAGGACCACCGGGGTGGGCGGCGGGTCGATCAGCGAAAACGTTTCGAGCCAGCCCGCGGGGTTCTTCGCCAGCAGCAGACGCAGGTCGCGGCCCTGGAACTGCACCACGTCATAGCGTCCCGCGACGGCCTGCACCTGGTACATCCGCTCCAGGGCGACCTGCGGCGGCACGCCGAAGACGGCGGCGACGGCCGCCGACGTGGTGGCGTTCGCCTTGTTGGCGCGGCCCGGCAGCTGGAGATGGATCGGCCAGGCCGAGCCGTGCGGGTCGAGGACGTGGTCGCCGGAGAGCACCCAGCTGGGCGCGGGGCGGCGGAAGCCGCACTCGCCGCAGAACCAGTCGTCGCCGGGGCGCTGCATGACGCCGCCGCAGGAGGGGCACGACCAGGCGTCGTCCTTCCACTCCTGGCCCGCGGCCACCCATACGACGTTCGGCGACGAGGACGCGGCCCAGACGACCAGCGGGTCGTCCGCGTTCGCGATCACGACGGCCTTGGAGCCGGCCAGGCCCTCGCGCCAGTTCTCCGCCATCATGCGGGTCTCGGCGGCGCGGTCGAGCTGGTCGCGCGAGAGGTTCAGGAGCGCGATCGCCTTCGGCTCCACGTCGCGGGCGACACCCGCGAGGTACTTCTCGTCGACCTCGATCACGCCGAACCTGGCGTCCGAACCGCCCGCGAGGGCCGAGGTGATGCCGGCCGGCATGTTCGCGCCCAGGGCGTTGGACACCACGGGCCCGCTGGCGCGCAGCGCCTCGGCGAGCAGCCGGGTCGTGGTCGTCTTGCCGTTCGTGGCGGAGACGAGCACCACGTCCAGGTGCGTGGCCAGACGCCCGAGCAGGTCGGGGTCGAGTTTGAGTGAGACGCGGCCGCCGATCACCGATCCGCTGCCGCGGCCCGCCGCGCGCGACACCGCCGCGGCCGCCTTGCCCGCCGTCACGGCCAGCTTGGCCCGCGGCGACAGCGGGTCCGTGTTGCCTGCCATCAGTTCTGGATCCTCCTTGCGTACGGCGCCGCGCCTGCCCCCGGCAACGCGATGAACCTCAGCCTATCGAGATCCACTCGCAAGCCCGAACCGCGGCACCACCCCGACCCCGGGGCTTTCCAAGGACCGTACCCTTGCGGCCATGCGACACGGCTCGATCCCGGGCGCCTCGGGGCGCGTACGACCTCTGACACTGCTCGGTGACCCCGTGCTGCACAAGCCCTGTGAGGAGGTCACCGAATTCGGTTCCGAACTGGCCGGGCTCATCGAGGACATGTACGCCACGATGTACGCCGCCGAGGGCGTGGGTCTGGCCGCCAACCAGATCGGCGTGAACCAGCGGGTCTTCGTGTACGACTGCCCGGACGACGACGATGTGCGTCATCTCGGGTACGTGGTGAACCCGCGCCTCGTGGAGGCGGACGGCGTCAGTGTGCGCGGCCCGGAGGGCTGCCTCTCGCTGCCCGGCCTGGAAGCCGTCACGCCGCGCTTCGACCACGCCGTGGTGGAGGGCGTCGACATGCTGGGGGAGCCGGTGCGGGTGCACGGAACCGGGTGGTTCGCGCGCTGCCTGCAGCACGAGTGCGACCACCTGGCGGGCGGCGTCTACACCGATCGCGTCACGGGCTGGCGGCGGCGCAGGGTGCTGCGGGCCGCCGCCAGGGCGCCCTGGAGTACCTGACTCCGGGGGTTGCCGGTGGTCAGAAGCCGGGGCCGCCGACGCGGTCGCCCGCGGCGGCCAGGCGTCCCCACAGCAGATCGGCCAGGCTGCTGACCAACTCCGCGCGCGGGCAGGGCCGTTCGCCGAGCCACCAGTCACCGGCGGCATGCATCATGCCGACGATGCCGTGGCCCCACACGCGCGCGAGCTGGGCGCTGCCGGGGCCGAGGTCGACGCGCTCCTCGATGACCTGCGCGAGCTCCTCGCCCATGCGGCGCAGGACCGGGGCGGAGTGCAGGCCCACGTCGAAGCCCTGCTCGCCGGGGGTGGCGCTGTCCGAGGGGTGCATGAGGAAGCGGTAGACCTGCGGGCGTGCCTCGATCGCCGCGAGGTAGGTGTCCAGGGTCTGCTCGACCCGCTCCCTGCGCTCGGCCGGGGCGTCCAGGGCGGCGCGCAGGGAGTCCAGGAGCGCGTCGGTGTGCCGCTTGGCGAGGGCGGCGTACAGGCCGCCCTTGTCGCCGAAGTGGCGGTAGAGGATCGGCTTGGTGATGCCGGCCTCGGCGGCGATGGCGTTCATCGAGGCGCCGGGGCCGTCGCGCAGGACCACGCGGTCGGCGGCCTCCAGTAGCTCGCGCCGCCGGCGCTCGGCAGACCGTTGCTGATCGGTCTGCTGTGTGGTGGTCTCCATAGCGATTCTCTCCCCGCCCAGGCGATTGCGTGACGCACGCGCAACGTAACACCCCGCGCTCGCCGCCCATCGAACGGGCGGCCGGGAGTTGACATCGGCTACCCGCCAGTAACAGACTCCAGTTACCGCAAGTAACGTATGTCTGCATCGCAGGTCCTGGAGGGGTCATGGCCGAGTTCACCATGGAGCTCAACGACGAACAGAAGGAGGTCCGGGACTGGCTCCACGGGTTCGCCGCTGACGTGATCCGCCCCGCGGCCGCCGAATGGGACGAGCGCGAGGAGACTCCCTGGCCGATCATCCAGGAGGCGTCGAAGCTGGGGATCTACTCCCTCGACTTCTATGCCCAGCAGTTCTTCGACCCCACGGGCCTGGGCATCGTGATGGCGACCGAGGAGCTCTTCTGGGGTGACGCGGGCATCGCCCTGTCCATCATGGGCACGGGCCTGGCCGCCGTCGGCGTGCTTGCCAACGGCACCGAGGAGCAGATCGGCACCTGGATCCCGCAGATGTACGGCGACGTGAACGACGTCAAGGTCGCCGCCTTCTGTTCCTCCGAGCCTGACGCCGGCTCCGACGTGGCGGCGATGCGCACCCGCGCCGTCTACGACGAGGCCAAGGACGAGTGGGTGCTCAACGGCACCAAGACCTGGGCGACCAACGGCGGCATAGCCAACGTCCACGTCGTCGTCGCGGTCGTCGACCCGGAACTCGGCTCCAAGGGCCACGCCTCCTTCATCGTCCCGCCGAACACCCCCGGTCTCTCCCAGGGCCAGAAGTTCAAGAAGCACGGCATCCGCGCCTCGCACACCGCCGAGGTCGTCCTGGAGGACGTGCGCGTCCCCGGCCACTGCCTGCTCGGCGGCAAGGAGAAGCTCGACGAGCGCCTCGCGCGTGCGCGTGAGCGCGCGAAGAAGGGCGGCGAGCGCGTGAAGAACGCCGCGATGGCCACCTTCGAGGCGTCCCGCCCGGCGGTCGGCGCCATGGCCGTGGGCACGGCGCGCGCCGCGTACGAGGAGGCGCTGGAGTACGCCAAGACGCGTACGCAGTTCGGTCGCCCGATCATCGACAACCAGGGCATCGCCTTCCAGCTCGCCGACATGCGTACGCAGATCGACGCAGCGCGTCTGCTCGTCTGGCGTGCCTCGTGGATGGCGAGCACGGGCAAGAAGTTCGAGTCCGCCGAGGGCTCCATGTCCAAGCTCTACGCGAGCGAGGTCGCCAAGAAGGTCACCGCCCAGGCGCTCCAGATCTTCGGCGGCAACGGCTTCACGCGCGAGTACCCGGTGGAGCGCATGCACCGGGACGCCGCGATCTACACGATCTTCGAGGGTACGAGCGAGATCCAGCGTCTGGTGATCGCCCGCACGCTGTCGGGGATGCCGATCCGCTAGTACGCGGGGCACTGCCCGCCCCGCACTCCGCCCCCGTCGCCGTGAGCGACGGGGGCGGTTTCTGTGCACGGGGTCTGCCGGCCGCCGCCGCTCCGGGGGGATCGGCAGGAAGACTTGCAAGGTTACCTGTCAATCTCGTACGGTGGCGCACATGAGCGCACCCTCCGACGACCCGGCTGCCGGGCAGGACGACGCGGCCCCCGAGCAGATCGCCGCCGATCTGTCGGACGTCGTCCGGCGGCTCGTGCGGCGCCTGCGCGGCGTGACACCGGCGACCGGACTCAGTCCCACCCAGCGTTCCGTGCTCGCACGCCTCGACCGGGCAGGCCCCGCCACCACCGCGGGCCTGGCCCGCGAGGAGCTCGTCAGGCCCCAGTCGATGCGGCTGACCGTGGGCGCCCTGGAGGAGATGGGGCTCGTCGAGCGGGCCCCCGACCCCGACGACGGGCGGCAGTCCGTCGTCTCCGTGACCGATGAGGGGCACCGCACCCTCGCCGAGATGCGGGCCGCCAAGCACGACTGGCTCTCGACGGCCCTGGCCGACGGGCTCGACCCGGCGGAGCGCCGCCAACTGGCCGACGCCATCGTGCTGTTGGAGCGGCTGGTGCAGAAGTGAGGACGAAGCCGCACGCCCCGGCCCGCCCGGCGGCGGGCGAGCGTCCCGCCTTCGGGGCACGGCTCACCGCGCCCCTCCTCCTCGGCTCGCTGCTCAACCCGCTCAACACCACGATGATCTCCACCGCGCTGGTGGCGATCGGCCACGAGTTCGGTGTCGGCGCCGCCGACACCGCCTGGCTCGTGTCTGTCCTCTACCTCGCCAGCGCCGTCTCCCAGCCGGTGCTCGGCAAACTCGCCGACGGCATCGGGCCGCGCCGGGTCTTCCTCGGCGGGCTCGTGGTCGTGGCGGCCTCCGGCCTGGTGGGCGCCCTCGCCCCCGGATTCCTGTGGCTGCTCCTCTCGCGGCTGCTGCTCGGCATCGGCACCTCGGCGGCCTACCCCGCCGCCATGGCCGTCCTGCGCGACGAGTCACGCAGGCTCGGCTCGCCCACGCCGCGCACCGTCCTTGGCCGGCTCTCCTTCGCCGGGCTCGGCAGCGCGGCCATCGGCCCCACTCTCGGCGGGCTGCTCGTCGCCACCGCGGGCTGGCGCGGCATCTTCGCGGTCAACATCCCCGTCGCACTCATCGCCTTCGGCTGCGCGCTGCGCTGGATACCGGCGGACGGACCACGCGCCGGACGCGAGAAGGGCCGTGCCGCGAGCACACTCGACCCGCTCGGGATACTGCTCTTCAGCTCCGCGCTGACCTGCCTCGTCGTCTTCCTGCTCGACCTGGCGCACCCCCAGTGGTGGCTGCTCGCCCCCGTGGCGGTGCTCTCCGCCGTGCTCACCTGGTGGCAGCTGCGCCACCCGAAGCCCTTCATCGACCTGCGCATGCT
>NZ_JBNNJZ010000254.1:0-11383 GCF_050270335.1 Streptomyces sp. NPDC059900 | reverse complement strand
CATGTAGATGTACCTCTGAAACGTGGGGGATAGAGGGGCCGGTCACCGTAGACCGCTCCACCCTTGAGCCGTCAAATGGTGAGACCCTTCAGCCATGGCAGAAGAAGTCGACGCCCCCGTCATCCTGAGCAACGCACCCGGTTCCTTCTCCAGGAGCGTGCTCGCCGAGCGGCACCCGGCGCTCATCAAGAAGGTGCGGGACGCCTTCCCTTACGGCCCGCGCCAGCACCGTGCCCTCGACGCCCTGCTGACGCAGGCCACGGAAGGCGTGATCGAACCGCCGGACCCCGACGCGCACGACCACGACATGTGGGCCGCCTGGAGCCGTGAGTACGTCGGCCTGTCCTGGTTCGACGTGCCCTTCCTGTGGGCCGAGAGCTACTTCTACCGCCAACTCCTGGCAGCCGTCGGGTACTTCGAGGCCGGGCCCTGGCAGGGCATCGATCCCTTCCGCCCGTTCAAGCAGGCGGAACTGCACACGGAGGAGGCCGCCGAGGAACTCGCCGCGCTCGACGCTCTCGCCCGGCGGCCCGTCGACGAACAACGCCAAGCGCTCCTCCTCGGCTCCCTGTGGGGCAACCGCGCGGACCTGGGCTTCGCCGTGGTCGGCGGCCCGGCCGGTGCCGCCGACTCGCGCCTCGTCGCCGACGACTCCGCGCTGCTGTGGTCCCTGCTGCCTGAGGGCGGCGCGGCCACGCTGTGCCTGGTCGCGGACAACGCCGGACGAGAGCTCCTTCCCGACCTCATCCTCATCGACCACCTCCTGCGGCATCAGCGCGCCGGGCGGCTCGTGCTGCACGTCAAGCCCTGCCCGTACTACGTCTCGGACGCCATGACCGCCGACGTGATCGACTGCCTGCGCCACCTGCACGGCGCGCGCGGCAGCGCGGCAGAGGTGGGCGAGCGGCTGTGGGCTGCCATGGGGGAGGGCCGGCTCACCGTCCGCAGCCACCCCTTCTCCTGCGCCCCGCTGCCGTACGCGAACATGCCCGACGATCTGCGCCGGGAGTTCGCCGACGCCGATGTGACCGTCATGAAAGGCGACCTGAACTACCGGCGCCTGGTCGGCGACCAGCTGTGGCCCGCCACCACACCGTACGAGGAGCGCACCGCGTACTTCCCCGGACCGGTGGCCGCACTGCGGACGCTGAAGTCCGACGTGATCGTCGGTCTCGACGCGCGGACCGAGGCGGGGCTCGACGCCGAGCACGGCCCGGGCTGGCGCACGGCCGGCACCCTCGCCCTGATCCAGGCACGGCGGTGACCTGCGGGGGGTGACCCGCGAGGCTGGCTTGCGGCGGTGGCCTGCGGCGCTGACCTGCGACGATGACGTAAAGCTTTGCCTTTCGCGCTCTTGGTCGTTATCGTTTCCGACGTCCTGTTGTCTCCGATAGAGGTGGACGTTGCGCATCTGAGGTTCGCGATCATCGCGCCGTACGGTTCTTGCCGTACGCCCGTCACGCCGCCGCCCGGCCCCGCCGGTGCCGCACGTGACCCCGCGTGGATGCGACCTCGGTGCATGAGCCGTCCCTCTGTCTTCAGGACCGCCGCACCTCTCTCTTTCCCGGCCGGTCGCCGCGTGGTGCTCGCATACGACGCCCCCTGCCCGCGCCTGCGACTGCGAGAACCCTCATGTCCGTACCCACCACCCCCAGCGCGTCCCTGACCTGCTCCGCCCTGTCGTTCCAGTGGCCGGACGGCACCGGCGTCTTCGACGGCCTCTCCCTCAGCATCGGCCGGGGCCGCACCGGGCTCGTCGGCACCAACGGCACCGGCAAATCCACCCTGCTGCGCCTCCTCGCCGGCCAACTGCGCCCGTCCAAGGGCTCGGTGACCGTCGGCGGCAGCCTCGCCTACCTGCCGCAGAACATCACCCTCGACACGAACCTGCGCGTCGACCAGGCCCTCGGCATCGCCGAGCGGCGCGACGCGCTGCGCGCCATCGAATCGGGAGACGTCCGCGAGGAACACTTCGAGACCATCGGCGACGACTGGGACGTCGAGGAGAGAGCCCTGGCCATGCTGGGTTCGCTCGGACTCGGCGGCGTCGGACTCGATCGCACCGTGGGCCAGATGTCCGGCGGCGAGACCGTGCTGCTGCGCCTGGCCGCGCTGCTCCTCCAGCGCCCCGACGTCCTCCTGCTCGACGAACCGACCAACAACCTCGACCTGTTCGCGCGGCGCAGGCTCTACGAAGCCGTCGACTCCTGGCGCTCCGGTGTCCTGGTCGTCGTCAGTCACGACCTCGACCTGCTCGAGCGGGTGGACCGCATCGCCGAGCTGCGCGCCGGATCGGTGAACTGGTACGGCGGCGGCTGGTCCGCCTACGAGGAAGCCCTCGCCACCGAACAGGAAGCGGCCGGACGCATGCTGCGGGCCGCCGAGGCCGACGTACGCCGCCAGAAACGCGAACTGGAGGAGACCCAGATCAAGGTGGCCCGCCGCGCACGGCACAGCAAGAAGATGGACGCCCAGCGGCGCGCCCCGCGCATCGTCGCGGGCGAGAAGAAGCGATCCGCGCAGGAGTCGGGGGACAAACTCCGGGGCCTGCACGAGGAGCGGCTCAGCGAGGCCCGCGAGCGGCGCGAGGAAGCCGCGGATGCCATCCGCAACGACGCCGAGATCCGCGTCAGCCTCCCGCACACCGCCGTGCCCGCGGGCCGCACGGTGCTGGCCCTGAGCGAACTGCGGCCCCAGTACGGCAAGTTGCAGGAAGGCAGCCTGCACGTACAAGGACCCGAACGGATCGCCCTCGTCGGGCGCAACGGCGCCGGCAAGACGACGCTCCTTCGCACCCTCACCGGCGAGCTGGCCCCGCTGTCCGGTGAGGTCAAGGCGTCCGTGCCGCTGCGGTTCCTGCCGCAGCGCCTCGACGTCCTCGACGACACGCTGAGTGTCGCCGCGAACGTCTCGCGTCTCGCGCCCGGGCTCACCGACAACCACATCCGCTCCCAGCTCGCGCGCTTCCTGTTCAAGGGCGCACGCGCCGAACAGCCGGCGGGCACGCTCTCGGGCGGCGAACGCTTCCGCGCCGCGCTCGCGGCGATGATGCTGGCCGCACCGGCCCCGCAGCTCCTGCTCCTCGACGAACCCACCAACAACCTCGACCTGGCCAGCGTCCGCCAGCTGACCGGCGCGCTGGAGTCGTACGAGGGCGCGCTCCTGATCGCGAGCCACGATCTGACGTTCCTGGAGTCGGTCGGCATCACCCGCTGGGTGCTGGTCGGGGAAGAGCTCCGGGAAACCAGCGCGGAAGAGGTCCGCGAACTTCTGGAGGCACCGCAGACGGACTGAACGGCGCCGGTCAGTCCGGGAGCTCCACCCGGACCACCGCCGTGCTCAAGTCCTCGGGGTCTTTGCCGGCGTCGTCGGGGCGACCCTCCACCGCCGCGTACAGCGCGTCGTCGGAGCCCGCGATGGCCTGCACCCCCGCGATCACGGAGGACAGCTCGCCGTCGGCCACGCGATGGACGAGCTTTCCCCGGGAGGACTCCTCAAGGAGCTTCTTCTGCGTGGCCGATGAGGCTCCCTGCCAGCGGTAGGCGCTGTCCAGGCTGGGCTTGTACGCCCCGTGCGCGTCGGTGTAGTAGACCTCGTCGCGTCCGGAAAGAAGCGTCAGGTCACCGACCCGACCGGTGGAGGAGGGGCGGGGGATCTCCGCGTCGCGAGCTCTGCCCACGCTCTCGAAGGGGCCCTTCGCCTCGGCGATCCTGCCGGGAGCGGAGGCCGCGACCAGGGGGCTGAGGGTGCCGTCGTCCTTGATGCGCACGATTCCCTCCCCGGTCCTCCAGTACAGGCCGTCCTTGCCGAGGGCGAGCCAACCCGAGTTGAAGACGTCGGTGACCAGTACGTCCCCGGCCTTGGTGCCGGGGGCCGGGTCGATGCCGTTCTGCACGGCGGGGTTGGACCGGCTGTAAGGCTCGTCGTCCCTGGGCGGGCGCCCCGCCACCAGCTCGACCCTGTCGCCCTCGACCTTGTGGACGTAGGAGGCCACGTCACCCCAGACCACCTGGTCGCCGAAGTACACGGAGCCGTCCTCGGCTACGGCCACGCCGGTGATCCGGCCGGTGCAGAACGTGCTTGCCGCCGTCCGCGCGTCGAGCTTCTCGCAGCCGCCCTTGACGACCTTGGCGGCCTTTCCCGTGGGAGTGACCTTCCACAGATCCTTCGCCGCGAGGTAGACGGACCCGTCAGGAGAAACGGCGGCTTGCTCGGCAGTGACGCTGTCCATGCCGGTGATGCCCGTTCGCTTGACGGCGCCGGAGGGTCTGCGCTGCCACATCACCATCCCGTCGTTCTCCTGGGCGAACAAGGTGACCGTGCCGTCGGGGGCGGCGGCGAGACCCGCGTACGAGCCCCGGATCGCCTGTTTGTCGTCCTTGGCGTAGATGTCATCGCCGCCACCGAGGACGAAGTCGACCCGCGGCGGCCGGCCTTCGTCGCCCGATGCCACGTTGTAGGCGGTGAATCCGGCTATGACCGCGATCGCCGCACCCGCGCCGGCCACGGTCCGGCGTCGCCTGCCGGACCAGGAGTTGAAGCCGCGCAAGGTGTCGCCTCTCGTCGCTCACGGATGTGGTGCCGCACCCGATGCCGCGCCAAGTGACGGCTCAGGAACGGATCGTCCGACGACGCACCATACGCAGTCCCACCGCGTCCTGTTGCTCCACATCGCTGTCCGTCGCCAGATGCAGCGGAACAAAGAGGACCATCCAGTAGAAGCCGAACAGCCAGCGGCCGGCGAGCCGCAGGAGAGAGGGCCGCCCGCCGTCGGTGGCGCGGACCACGCGCACACCTGTGAGCAGCTTTCCGAGGCTGGCCCTGGTCGCCAGGGTGAGCAGGGCATGGTTGACGAAGGAGACTCCGACGGCCACGCCGAGCGCGAGCCCCCACACCGCGGGGGACTGCGGCCGCAGTTCGACCACGCCGTCACTCACCTGCACGCCGGCCGCGGCACCTGCCACGAGCCCGGACGCCAGGGCGATGAACGCGTCGATGACGGCCGCGGTGACCCGGCGCGCCTGCGCGGGGGCCACATCGCGGGCGGGGGTGTGTTGCTGGTTGACCACGGCGCTGATTCCCGGCCTTCTTGCTTGTCCACTGTTCGAGGGGCGGGTCACGACGACGCCCGGGCTGCACGCTACCTCCGCCCCCACCGGGCCCGGTCCCGGTGGGGGGCGCTGAGTGGCCGGCTCAGGAGTGTCAGTCGTGCAGGGTCACCAGCACGATTGCGGCCGAGACGGCGCCCAGCGCCAGCGCGGCGACGCCGTGCGAGACGCGGTGAGTGCGCGGGACGGGCAGGACGTGATCGACGGCGAACCTGCCGGGTCCGGCAAGCGCCAGGCTCACGGCAGCTGTCAGCAGGACCAGGTCGTACTCGATGCCCGAGGGGTTGAAGAAGCCGTTGCCCCACTTCATGGCGATGGAGTTGAGCATGATGCCGAGGATGCCCGCCCCGGCGAGCGGCGTGAGCAGACCGATGGCCAGGCCGAGGCCGCAGAGCGTCTCGGTCAGACCGGCGACCGTGGCCATGGTCTTCGGAGCGGAATAGCCGTCGCTCGCGAAGAACCCGGCGGTGCCGTCGAGGCCCGCGCCGTTGAACCAGCCGAAGAGCTTCTGGGTGCCGTGCACGGCCATGGTCAGGCCCACCGCGCAGCGCAGCAGCAGTAGCCCGATGTCGATGCCGGGCTGCGAGGAGGCGCGCGGGGAGCCGGGACCGCCCGCAGGGGAGAGGTAGCTGCTGGGGGAAGCGGAAAGGGGCATGCGGATCTCTCCTGTTGGTCGATTCCATCGCTCAGGGCGATGCGGGGGTGCCGACCGTTCGGGCCGGCGGGGTGCGGGTGGAGAGATCCCGTCTACGTTCTGATGACCCGGGTTCTGTAAAGGTCCACGGATGTGGCGTCCGGGGGCGAGGCTCCGGGCAGCACGGGGGTGTCGTCCCGCGGCTCGTACGACGCGGGCGCCGCGCCGATGGTGGGTGAGCTGGTCCGCTCGGGAGCGGGCAGTGCCTCGCGCGGAGCCCTGTTCTCGCCCTCGTGACAGCCGCGGTCACCGTCACGGGCGCGGTCAGGGCCGCTGTCCCCGCCGTCGGCGTACGGGTGCGGGCCGAAGGCGGCCGCGGTCGCGCCGCGGGCTTCGGTGGCCGAAGCGGCGGCGCCGCCCGACGCACCGCCGATGCCCGGGAGGGGGACGAGGAAGAGCAAGGCCACGGCGAGCAGGGCCGTGCGCGAGGCACCGCCCTGGAGTCGTGTCTTCCGTGTGGCCATGTCCGACCGATGGTAGGCCAGGGTGAGCGGTGAGCGCAGGAGGTGCGGTAGTTGACGCACCGCTGCGTGAGCGATGCTGGGTGCATGCTGCTGCCGTCCCGTGAGAAGACCGAGCTGATCGAGGTCGTCCGCCTCACCGACCCCGTGGTGAACATGGCCTCCGCCGACCTGATAGGCGAGGACGTCGCGCTGTGGGCGGCGGACGAGGCCGCCGAAGCGCTGGCCCTGATGTCCTCGATTCCGGACGACGAGCTGCACCGCTGCTTCATGCCGGGCTGGGGGATCAGGGCGCACGGCTGTGCCGGGCTGCTGTTCCGCATGGCGTTCTGCTTCCGGTGCCACGGCGCCCGTCTGTGGGGTCCGGGTGTTCCCGCCGAGCAGGCGGGACTCCAGGGCTTCGCCTCGGAGAGCCCTGCCGCCGTGGATCTGCTCCGACGCTTCCGGGCGGCGAGCTGATTGCCCGTCAGTATCGCAAGAGACCGGGTCAGTTCACGAAGCACACGTGAAGTCGTGGGCGGGCAGGTTGCCGGTGCGCAGATAGTCGTTGACCGTCCGGTCGGCGCAGCGGACGGGCCGGTGCCCTTCGAGGCCGCGGCCGTAGACGCCGTGGGAGCGGATGTCCGCGGTGACCAGCGTTGAGCCGGTGAGCTTCTGGTGCAGGGCGACGGCCCCGTCGTAGGGGACGTTGTTGTCGCGGCGGGCCTGGAGCATCAGGACGGGTACGTCGTTGCCGATGGCCGTGCCCGGTTCGCGGGGCTCGGTCGGCCAGAACGCACACGGGGCGATCATGCCGTTGACGTACGGGCCGAACACGGGCTGCGTGGCGCGGCTGCGCACACTGTTGTCCCAGTACGTCTCCGGGTCCTTCGGCCAGCCGCCCGCGGGCCAGCCGCCGTCGCCGCACATGAAGAGCGCCCCGCCCACCATGCTGTCCGCCAGTTCGGGCGAAGCGAGCAACTCCAGCATGGCGGCGAGCTCGGGGCCCGGTTCCACCGGCTTGCCCGCTGCCGCGTCGACCAGGTCACGCACCATCGCGGCCAGCATCGGATCGTTCTCGGTGTGCTGGACGGGCTGCTTCAACAGCAGCCGCAGTACGGGGGCGTTGAGGCGCATCCCGCCGACGCCGACCGGCCGGTGTTCGGCCCCGGCGAGCAATCGCTCCACCTGCGTGCGGACCCGCGAGGCCGTGCGGCCCAGGCGGTAGGTGTCGTGGCGCCGGGCGGTCCAGGCGGCCCATTCGTCCAGCGCCTCCTCGGCCGGTGGGCCGGAGCTCTGGAACAGTTCGTACTGGGTGGCCGCGGGGTTCGTCGAGGAGTCGATGACCATGCGGTCGGTGCGCCGGGGGAACAGCTGGGTGTAGACGGCGCCCAGGTCGGCGCCGTAGGAGATGCCGTAGTACGAGAGTCTGCGCTCGCCCAGTGCGGCCCGGATCACGTCCATGTCCCTGGCCACATTCCGGGACGACGCGTGCGGCAGCAGTTCCGTGTTGTCGCCGTGTTCCCGGCAGCGCCGTGCCGTCTCCCACGCGTCCCGCACCGATGCGTCGAAGTCCGCGCGGGGGTTGGTCGCAGGTGCGGGCGGGCTCGGCGGCCTGGATGGTGCGCAGGTGAGGGGCGAGCTCTCGCCGAGGAACCGCGGGTCGAAGCCGATGAGGTCGAAGTCGTCCGCGACGCTCTTCAACGCGGGCCGCAGCGCGAGGGTGTTGGCAAGTCCGGTGCCGCCGGGGCCGCCGGGATTGGACAGCAGGATCCCGCGACGGTGTGCCGTCGACTTGGCCTTGATGCGCGAGACCGCGATCTGGAGGGTGCGGCCGCCGGGCGCGGAGTAGTCGAGAGGAACGGTCACCTTCGCGCACTGCGCCCCCGCGTCGTTCAGCTCCTTCTGTGCCTTCGAGCACGGGCCCCAGACCGGCCGTTGGTGCTCGTAGGCCGAGGGCGGGCGCTGAGTCCCGGTGGGAGCGGCCGCCGTCGAGGGTATCGCTCCGGCGAGCAACCCGGCCAGGCTCAGGGTCAGTCCGGCCGCGAGTGAGGGGGTGACGCCGCGCATCATGCTCCTTGGGTTCGACAAGGCACCGACCGGGTCGAGTGGTTCGCCGGGATGGATCGAGTGGTTCGACAGGATGAACGGAGTCGACGCTAGGAGCCCGGGCGGCGGCGGAACATCAGGGCACCGGGCCAATGCCTGCGGGGGCTAACCCCCGCCTCCCGGGCCGGCGCTCTGCTACTCACTCGAACGTGAGTAGCAGTCCCCATGCGAGGGCCTCCCCGCGCCGCCTAGCCTTCGGCCATGATCACTGCGTCAGCGGGCAGGCGTCCGGGCACGGTGCCGCTGGTGCTCGGTGCTGTCGCCGTCGTGCTGCTCGGCTGCCCCTTGCTGCCGGAAGCCGTCCCGCCGTGGATCCGCTTCGCTCCCGTATACGCCGTGGTGCCGCTGGGTGTCTGCGCGATCGTCTTCGGTGTCAGTGACCTGTTTGGGATGCGGGGAGACGGGGCAGCCGACCGTCGCCGGGCGCGAGCCGGAGTTGTGCTCGGCACCGTGGCCATCCTGGTGCCGCTAGGCTCGGTCCTCTGGGCGATTTCGGTCCTCGGACCGTGACGAGCACGGCGTGACGAGCGCCACCTGCCAGGAACGGGCAGGTCATCGCTTTGTATCCTCGGCTGGCAGCGCCGACGCCCCCGTCGCCGCCGAGGCAGCCCACCGGCCCCGGCAGCGCCGACAACGTAAGGACAGACACATCATGACCACCGAGCTGAGCCCCGACTCCCTGACCGGGCTCCTTGAGCGTGCCCGCCAGGACTACCAGGACCTCGCAGGACGCGGGCTCTCGCTCGACCTCACGCGCGGCAAGCCGTCCCCGGAGCAGCTCGACCTCTCCGAGGAGCTGCTGAGCCTGCCGGGCGGGCGGCACACCTCCGCGGACGGCACGGACGTACGCAATTACGGCGGGCTCCAGGGTCTGGTGGAGCTGCGGGAGATCTTCGCGGACGTGCTCCAGGTGCCGGCGGAGCAGCTTCTCGCGCTCGGCAACTCCAGCCTCGAGCTGATGCACGACTGCATCGTGCACGCCCTGCTGAGCGTGGTGCCGGGCGGAGAGTCCCGCTGGGTGGACCAGGAGCGGATCGCCTTCCTGTGTCCGACTCCGGGATACGACCGGCATTTCGGGCTCTGCCAGCGGTTCGGGATCGACATGATCCCGGTGCCGATGACGGCCGGGGGCCCGGACATGGACGCCGTGGAGCGGCTCGTCGCCGAGAACCCGAAGATCAAGGGCATCTGGTGCGTGCCGAAGTACAGCAACCCCGACGGTGTCTCCTACAGCGACGAGACCGTGGCCCGCCTCGCCGCGATGCAGACCGCCGCGCCCGATTTCCGGATCTTCTGGGACAACGCGTACGCCGCCCACCACCTCACCGACGAGCCCGTCGAGATCGCCGACCTGCTCGCCGCCTGCGCGGACGCGGGGAACGCGGACCGCGTCTTCGTCTTCGGCTCCACCTCGAAGATCACCGCGGCGGGAGCGGGTGTCGCCTTCTTCGGCTCGTCGCCCGCGAACCTGAAGTGGCTGCTCGCCAACAACGCCAAGCGGTCGATCGGCCCCGACAAGATCAACCAGCTGCGTCACGTGATGTTCCTGCGGGACGCCGAGGGCGTGCGGGCCCACATGGAGCGCCAGCGCGCCCTGCTCCAGCCGAAGTTCGAGGCGGTGGCCCGGATCCTGGAGGCGGAGCTCGGCGGCACCGGCCTCGCCCGGTGGACCGACCCCAAGGGCGGCTACTTCGTCACGCTCGAAGTGCCCGACGGCTGCGCCAAGGAGGTCGTACGCCGTGCCGCGGAGGCGGGCATCGTGCTGACCCCGGCCGGCGCGACCCACCCGTACGGCGACGACCCGCGCGATGCCGTCATCCGCGTCGCGCCCAGCTACCCGAGCCTCGCCGAGCTGGAGCAGGCCATGCAGGGGCTCACCACCTGCGTGCGGCTCGTGGGGTACGAGCAGCGGGTCAGCTAGATCCGACGCCCCGGGAAAGGGGTGACGGAGGAGGGGCGCTGCCCGCCGTGATCGTCGATCACCGGCACGGGCAGCGCCCCTCCTCCGGTTCATGTGTTCCTGCGGGCAGCTTGATCCGCAGGGCGCGGGACCAGGGCTATTCGGAGCCGACGGAGCGGGGCCCGGGGCCGTCGAGCACCATCTCGTGCTCCACCTTCGAGGGATCGCCCTTCACGGGGGCGGTCTTGCCCGAGCGCGCGAAGCCGTACCGCCGGTAGAAGCTCTCGGCCCGCGCGTTGTCCTCGTGGACGTACAGGCGCACGCGCGCCACCTCCGCCACCGACCAGGACCAGTCCACGGCCGCCTCGAAGAGCGCGTCGATCGCGCCGCTGCCGCGGTGCTCGGGGCGGACGAAGACACCCACGAGATGCGCCTGGCGCTGCTCCACGGTCCCGCCGAACACGTCGTCGCTGCCCGCGTCCTCGACGAGCGCGGTCACCGTGCCGCTCCAGGTGCCGTCCGGGCCCTCGGCCACGAACTGACGCACCCGGGTTCCACCCGCCGCACCCGCGGCCCGCTCCTGCCAGAAGGAGTCCGGCTGCGCGGCGGCCTGCTCGTACGTGTCGAGAAAGGCGATCGGCGCCGCCGGGTCCTGCAGCGCCAGGAGCCGCAGCTTCTTCACTTCGGGCCACTCGTCGGCACGTATCGCACGGACGGCATGGCGGGAAACCTCGTTCATGCTGCCGCACCCTACGGGACCCATGTTCCGGGGCGCCGCTGTATTTCCCCAGGTCCCCGCGCCCCCTCGGGCAGGGGGAAGAAACTTCGCCGCACCCCTTGACCGCCGCTCCCACGCCGCGCACAGTACTCGTTAATGCGCATAACTAATACGCATTAATGACGGAGGGGCAGTGGTGGACGAACCCAGGAAGCGCGCCGGACGAGGCCGGGCGCCCGGCTCGGCAGGGCGCACGGGGCGGCCGCGCCAGGCGGAAGTCGCCCGGCTCGCGGGGGTGTCGCAGGCCACGGTCTCGCTGGTGCTCGCGGGCAAGAAACAGGGCATCGCCATCTCGGACGAGACCCGGCAGAAGGTGCTCGACGCGGCCGCCGGCCTGGGCTACGTACCCGACCC